>JBPBQU010000230.1:0-5064 GCA_050955085.1 Janthinobacterium lividum
ACGAGGCGGGTGCCGACGAGGTGCCGATCCAGGTGCTCACGGGGGACCCGGGCACCTTCGCCCGGGCCGAGTTCCGCGAGCTCGCGGCGGCCCTGATCTCCTGACCTCCCGTTCGCCTGACCTCCCACCCTCGCGCCGCGGTCACGTCGGGAGGCGTGCGCGGTCAGTCGTGGTTCGCCGTCTCGTGCCCGCCGTGACCGATCGGTTCGAGCTGGAAGGTCGCGTGCTCGACGGCGACGGGGAAGTGCTCGGCGACGCAGGCCTGCAACTGGTCGAGGATCTCGGGGGCGTGTCCGTCGAGGAAGCAGGAGTCGTCGAGCACGACGTGGGCCGACAGCACCGGCAACCCCGAGGTGATCTGACTGGCGTGCAGGTCGTGGACGGCGTGCACGTGCGGCAGTTCCAGCAGGTGGTGACGGACGTCCTCGAGGTCGAGGCCCGGGGGCGTCGACTCCAGCAGGACACCCGTCGTCTCGCGCAGCAGCTGCACCGTGCGCGGCAGGATGAGGACCCCGATCAGCAGGGAGACGACCGCATCCGCGCGGGTCCAGTCCGTGAGGGCGATGATCCCCGCCGCGACGAGCACGGCGATCGACCCGAGACCGTCGTTGACGACCTCGAGGATCGCGGCGCGGACGTTGACGTTGCGCTCACCGTCCCCACGCAGCAGCAGCAGCAGGGCGACCACGTTGCCCGCCAGGCCGATCGCGCCGAAGACGACCATCGACCCCGAGTGCACCTCGGGTGGTGTGACGAGACGGCGGACGCCCTCGACGAGGACGAACACCCCCACCGCGAGCAGGACCGCGGCCTGCGCGGTCGCGGCGAGGACTTCGGCGCGGCGGTAACCCCAGGTGCGTCGTGAGGACGCCGGTCGCACCGCGAGGGTGGCCGCGATGAGGGCGATCAACAACCCTGCGACGTCGGTGAGCATGTGGCCGGCGTCGGCGAGCAGGGCCAGGCTGCCCGACACCCACGCGCCCACGGCTTCGACGACGAACACGGATGCGGTGACGGCGAGCGCACCCGCGAGCCGACGGCGGTTCTGCTCACCCGCCCCGTGCCCGTGCCCGTGCCCGCCGTGCCCGTGCCCGCCGTGCCCATGCCCATGCCCGCCGTTCCCGGGTGCATCGTGGCTCACGAACCCAGCGCCTCAGCGCGGGCTTCCCGGGCGGCGAGCTCGCCGGGGTGACCGGTCGCGCAGGCCGACGGCAGGCGCACCCCGGTCGGGTCACAGAGTCCGTGACCGGCGCGGACGAGAAGCTCGACGGGCAGGGCGGTCACGTTTCGACGCTACCTCCCCGCCTGAGTCGTGGCGTTTCCCGTCCCTACCTGCTCTGAACCGTGGTGGCCCTCCTCGGGATCAGTGCGGCCTCCCGTTCGCGACGCCGCGTCCCGCCCAGGCGTTCCAACGGGAGGAACGCCGCCCAGCAGACCACCGTCGGCAGGAAGTGGATGCCGAGGGTGAGGTAGGTCGAGAGGTGGAACAGCATCGCGGCGCCGACGGCGAACCACAACAGGCGGCCGCGCAACCACAACGCGATCGGGGCGAAGAACTCACAGACCAGCACGCTCCACTGCACCACCACGAGGAAGCGCGGGAACGTAGCCACCCAGTCACCGAGTGCGGACCCCCGCCTGCTCACGGCCCAGACCGTGACCGCACCGTCGGCCCAGTCCCATGGCGTTCCGCTGCGCACCCACTTGCTGATCGCCGACCCGGAGTACGTCATGACGGTGGCCACCTGCACGCACCGCAGTGCCCAACCTGCCCGTTGTGACGTGCGGAGGTCACCGAAGTCGGCCGGACCGGCCGTGAGCAGGACGATCATGGCGACGACGATCGCCATGTGGTCGTGCGCCACGTAGCCGAAGCCCATCGACCACAGCACCCAGGCCAGGTACCCCAGCGAACTGAACCATCCCGCGAGGTAGCGGGTGCGTCGCGGGATCACGAGCAGCACCCCCAGGACCATCGCGGCCAGTGCCAGGCTCGCGCTGAACTGGGTGGGAGCCGGTAGGTGCAGAAGACGTCCGACGAGGGTCGGACGCCAGAATTCCTCGACGTGCACGTGGACGAACACGTTCTTCGTGATGAGGGTCGCGTCCACGAGCGCGAAACCCGCCAGCAGCAGGCGCAGCCACGCGACCCGGGCTCGCGGCAGGGTCGGGACGAGGAACGCGGAGACCGCCCTCACCGCGTTGCCGTCCCTGCCGCGTGGGTCTGCGGGTCGGCGCCCGGCCCGGCCACCCACGTCGCCAACACCCGCACCTCGGTCGGGCCGACGAGACGGGCGGCGCGCAGCTGTCGCTCACTGCGGACCAGGCGCAGTTCACGCAATGCGATGGCGTCGGGGTGCAGCTGAGAACGGGATCGTGCCAGGCCGCCGAGGAGGTCCGGGTTCTCGATGATGCGCGCACCCTGGCTCTCGACTTCCGCGCGCGACATCCCGATGGAGGCGGGGCTCAGCGGCACCTGCACGATCGTCCCGTCGTCGGTGGTCCCCTCCAGTGATGTCGTGACCACGCTGCCGTCGGCCGGGCGAGGCGTCGCGTACTGCGACAGCGAACCGAGGGGGAACCAGTCGTTGGTGTCGGCGACCTGCGCGCCGAGCAGGACGAGCAACCCCAGCGCCATCACACCCAGGCGCCACCCGACCTGACCCTTCGACAGGCTCGCCCGCTCGTCTGCGATCACGGTGTTCATTCTGACCGAGCCGCGAGCATCCCGTCGGAGAAGGAGAGAATCGCGCGCTCGGCGCCGCAGCGCCCCCGCGGACGAGGTGGGCGGTGTGCCACGGGTCACCCGACGAACCGCCCACGCACCGAGGTCATTCCCCGTCGGCGAGCACGAACGGGTAGACGGAATCCGCGCCGGCCCGGCGCAACTGCCGGGCGGCGACGGCCATCGTCCAGCCCGACCGGAGGCGATCGTCGACCAGCAGGACCTTCTTGTGGGTGACACCCGGTTCGTCGGGCAGCGTGAACCGGTGCGCCACGGCGGCCAGGCGGTGCGCGGAGTTCACGTCCGTGCGTGTCGGGCCTGCCTCGGGCTGGAGCAGGAAGGTGGTGAGCAGTGGCAATCCGGTGTAGTGCGCCAATCCTTGTGCAAGGTGCGAGATCAGCCGGGGCCGGGAGGCCGAGCACATCGCGACGATCCCGTCGAGTCCGAGGTCGCGGGCCCAGTCGTCGAGGACGGCCGCCGCCGCGTGGCGCAACGGGACGGGCGTCTCGCCGTCCGCGACCCCCGCTGCGAACAACTCGCGGACGGCACTGCCCCAGCCGAGGTCGGTGGTGCGGGCCACCGCGCGCCCGATCGCCGGACGTTCCGCGGGGGCGATCTTGCCGGCGACGGCGACCCCCAGCCCGGACATCCCCGAGGGCCACATCTTCTTCGGTTCCACCGCGACCCCGGGGCGGTCCAGGTCGGCGCCCGCCTGCGAGACCGCAGACTCGTCCAGGTCGACGGGCAGGGCGAACCCCCCGCAGTTGTCGCAGCGCCCGCACGGGGCGGCTTCGGGGTCGTCGAGGGCCCGCCGCAGGAACTCCAACCGGCACCCCGTCGTGGACTGGTAGTCGAGCATGGCCTGCTGCTCGACCTCGCGGGTCTCGGCCACCCGCGCGTAGCGGTCGGTGTCGTAGGACCACGGCTGCCCCGTCGCCTGCCATCCACCGCGCACACGGCGCACCGCGCCGTCCACGTCGAGAACTTTGAGCATCATCTCCAACCGATTGCGCCGCAACGTCACCCGCGTCTCCAGAGCCTGGGTCGACATGGACCCACCGGCGTCACCGAGCACACTGAGCGCGAGCCGGACGTCCTCCTCGGCGGGAAACCCGATGGAGGCGAAGTAACGCCAGATGTCGCGGTCCTCGGCACCCGGCAGCAGCACGACCTCGGCGGAGTCGATGCCACGGCCTGCGCGACCCACCTGCTGGTAGTAGGCGATCGGCGAGGACGGCGCACCGAGGTGGACGACGAAACCCAGGTCGGGTTTGTCGAAACCCATCCCCAGCGCGCTCGTGGCCACGAGCACCTTGATGCGGTCGTTGATGAGGTCGTCCTCGGCCTGCAGGCGTTCACCCGGGTCGGTCTGCCCCGTGTAGGAAACCGCCTCGATCCCGTGCGCGCGCAGGTGGTTCGCGACGTCGGAGGCCGCCGAGACGGTGAGGACGTAGATGATCCCCGACCCGGGCAGTTCCGGCAGGTGCTGCACGAGCCAGGCGAGGCGGTGCGCGTGCGTCGGCAACGAGAGGACGCCGAGGCGCAGCGATTCCCGGTCCAGCGAACCCCGCAGCACGAGGACGTCGTCGAGCGTGCGCGTGCCGGTGACGGAGAGTTGCTCGGCCACGTCGGCGGTGACCCGTTCGTTGGCCGTCGCCGTCGTCGCGAGCACCGGGATGCCCTCGGGCAGATCGGCCAGCAGGGTGCGGATGCGTCGGTAGTCGGGCCGGAAGTCGTGGCCCCAGTCGGAGACGCAGTGCGCTTCGTCGACGACCAGCAGGCCCGTCGTCGCAGCCAGCGGGGGCAGTACCTCGTCGCGGAAACCGGGGTTGTTCAGACGTTCCGGGGAGACCAGCAGGACGTCCACCGCACCCGCACGGACGTCGGCGTAGACCGCGCCCCAGTCCTCACCGTTGGTCGAGTTCACCGTCACGGCATGCACTCCGGCCCGTTCCGCGGCGGCGATCTGGTTGCGCATCAGCGCCAGCAACGGCGACACGATGACCGTCGGACCCGCCCCGCGGGCGCGCAGCAGGGCGGTGGCCACGAAGTACACGGCCGACTTCCCCCACCCGGTGCGCTGCACCACGAGGGCGCGGCGCCGGTGCGCGACGAGGGCCTCGATCGCCACCCACTGGTCCTCCCGCAACCGGGCGTCGGGATCACCCACGAGCCGGCGCAGGACCTCCTCCGCCTCGGCGCGCAGTGCCAGCACATCGCCCGGCTCGGCGAGCTCGGGGTCCGGCTGGGCGGTGGAAGCGGAGGGCGCGAGGGACATGTCCACGATGCTGTCACCAGCCGCCGACACGGGTGGCTGCGCAGCCGACGGGGGGGTCGAG
>JBPBQU010000231.1:0-4954 GCA_050955085.1 Janthinobacterium lividum
TCGCCACCCTGCAGGCCTACCTCACGATGACCTTCGGTGACACCGACCAGGCGCGGGCGATCGCCCGCCAGGTCGGTGCCCAGCACGCGCGGGTCCGCGGCACCACCCGATCGTCGTCCCCCGGCACTCCGGCGGGAACCCCCTACCGCGCGACCGACCCGGAGCTCGCGCTGTGGGTGCACGCGACCCTGGTCCACACCGCGCGCGAGATCGCCGAGCGCTACCTGAGACGCCCCCTCCCCCCGCACGTACGCGAACAGCACTGGCAGGAGTCGAAACCCCTTGCGCGGATGTTCGGCGTGACCACGGCCGTCCTGCCCGGCAACGCGGAGCAGTTCCAGGAGTACTGGGACGCGTCGGTGGCCCGGCTCGTCGTCACCGATGACGCCCGCCGCATCGCCGCCGACATCCTCACCCAACGCACGAAACCTCCACTGCCAGGGGTAGCCGCACTGGCCCGCAGTGTCACCGCAGACCTGCTGCCCCCTCGGGTGGCGGACGCCTACGGGTTGGCCCGCACGCCCGGCCGTCGCCTGGCCGCGGCCGGGACCCGGGGTTTGCTGCGCACCGCGCGACCGTGGCTGCCCACGTCGGTGGCCTGGTGGCCACATGCGCGGGTCGCCCGCCGACGACTCATGGTGGCGGAAGCTCCTGTTCCCGCCCTGATGGGGTGAGGAGGATGGGCACTGTCCTCAGGTGTTCCGCCCGCGCGCGTCCACCGGCCAGGTCGTCCCGTCCGGCAGCACGAACTCGTCGACGAGATTCACCGTCACGCATACGTGGTTCGGGACGATCTCGATCCGACTACCCACGGGGACGTCCAATCCCGTGATGGTGGCGTGGTGCTCGGACAACGCGGTGATCCGCGCGTCGGGAACGCCGCGCACCCGCCCGAAACCCGTGGCCCAGGCGGCCCGGTCCATCCCGAGGAGCTTGCTGCCCGCGTCGGCGACGATCCGGTCCCCGAAGCGGGAGACGACCGTCGCGACGACGCCGAGCGCGATGTCGCCCGGTGACATCGTCTCCAGTTCCCACTGCTGGGCGTCGCCGAACACGTAGACCCCAGGACGCAGTTCGGTGAGCACACCCGCGTCCGCGAACGCAGCGGATGGGGTGGATCCACCGCTGACGACTCGCGACGGCAACCCGACAGCGGCCAGTGATTCGACGGCCACGGCAAGGCTGTTCGCCTCGTCGGCGGCGGCCGTGGCCCGCGCCGTCGGTGCGTAGGAGTGGCCCGGGAAGGTGAAGACGCCCTCGACGTCGAGGCCCGAATCGGCTGCGGCAGAGGCGATCCGACCCGCCTCGAGCGCCGGGACACCGCTGCGGTGGTGCCCGGAGTCGACCTCGACCCGAACCCTGAGACCGGTCCCGGCCAAGGACGCCAAGCGGCCCACCGCCTCCACGGAATCCACCCCCACGGCGACGGTGGCGAGTTCCAGCACGCGTCGCAACCGCGACGCGCGTTCGTCGTCCACCCACAACGGGTAGGCGATGAACAGATCGTCACACCCACCTGCGGCAAACACCGTTGCCTCCGACACCGTCGCCACCGTGAGCCCTACAGCTCCCGCGGCGAGCTGGCGCCGCGCGATCTCCAGCGATTTGTGGGTCTTGGCGTGCGGGCGGACAGCGAGCCCGACCGCAGCCGCGGCACGGGCCAGCGCCGCGACGTTCGCCTCCAATCGGAGGGGGTCGAGCAGGACGTGCGGGGTGGGATGGCTCGTGCTCACGGATGCCATCGTCGTCCTCGTCCCCGACGGTGGGCAACCCATCCCATCCTGCGCCGCCCGACACGCTGCAGCCGCAGACAGGGAATCTTCTTCGGTTCCTACCCGGTCTCGTCGCGACGTTCAGGAACCGATACGAGCCACCAGGCGACCGGTCACCTTGCCCTGCTCGAGGTCGTCGATGCACTGCGGGATCTGGTCGAACGTGATCTCGGTGGTGACTGGTGCGAGGTCGCCGGTGACCATCATCGAGTACAGCTCCTCGATGTCCTGCTTGGTGCCACCGATCGAACCGAGGTAGTTGACGTGGTTCGTGATGATGTCAGCCGTGTCGATGACGACACCGGCGGTTTTCCCCATCCCGACCTGAACGACCGTACCGTCGTAGCGGACGGCCTTGAACGCACCGGCCGTGGTGGTTCCGAAGCCGGCGTAGTCGACGATGAGGTCGAAACCCTGCCCCTGCCACGCAGACACATCCGACACCGTGCCGGTGACCCCGAGAGACGTGGCCAGCGGCCACACGTCCCTCTTCGTGTCAGCGACGTGGACCTCCGCACCCTTCAGAACAGCGACCCGCGCAGCGATCTGGCCGAGACCACCCATCCCGATGATGCCGACCTTCATCCCCGACTGCAGCCCGCCGCGAACGACGAGAGCGTGGAAACTGGTCATTCCTGCGTCCGTGGCGACGGCCCCCAGGGTGATGTCGAGCGCATCTGGGACCCGGACGAGGTCGAAGGCCGGACCGAGATACTTCTCGGCAAAACCCCCGTCGTGCCCGTAACCCGGCGACACCTCACTGGCCGTCGGGCCCGGAGTTCCGGGGGTCGCAGCGCTCGCCGTCGGGCAGACCCCCGCTCGGTCACCGATCTTCCAGTCAGTCACCCCTTCGCCGACCGCGGAGACGACACCGGCGATCTCGTGCCCGATGGTGATGGGTTTCCTCAACATGGCCAGGATGTCCGGGTCGGTCAACGCGCTGACGTCGGAATGGCACAACCCGGAGGCTTTCACGTCGATGACGACCTCTCCCGGCCCTGGCGTCGGATCGGGCAGTTCCGTGAGTCGCAGCGACTCGTTCGCCCCGGTCAGTTGCCAAGCCTTTACGGTTGTCTCCTTATCTCATCCCGCTCTGCGGTGAGCGGCGACGACGAGATTACGCCTGGATCAGCGGTGCCCCGCACCCCTTAGGGCGTGCGGAACACCCTCCCGTCCAGCGGCACGACCCGCGGCCTGCCGTCGGGACCGGCGACCCACCGGCCCGCGACGACCTCCCCCCGCGGAGTACGGAAGAGCTGCGGCTCCACCGCTCGACGCATGGCCTCCGCATCCGTCACCCTCGCGTCCGTCTCGTCATCGTCCGACGACCCGTCGTCCGACGACCCGTCGTGGCTTGATCCTCCCTCGCTCGAGCCGACGGGCTGCGCGACGGGTTCATCGGCGTGGGAACCGTCGTTGTCGTCCTCGTTGTCGTCCTCGTTGTCGTCCTCGTTGTCGTCCTCGTCGGAGTCCTCGTCGGAGTCCTCGTCGGAGTCCTCGTCGGAGTCCGGCCCGACTGGCCGCCGACCGACGGGATCCGCGTCCCCACCCTCGGGTGGTACGCCGAAACGCACCCATACCAGGGGGTCCGGCTGCCACGGAGCGAGGTCCTCGCCGAGGTTGGGCGGTGCCGACGGCACGGCCTCCCCCCGCCCCTCGACGATGGGAATCGCACTCGAGGCACCGTCGCTCGAACCGTCATCGATCGAGTCGTCATCACTCGAGTCGTACGCAGCGAGCTGTTCGCGCCCGAGTTGACTCTGCGTAGCACCGAGGGCGCGCAGCCTATCGGGCAGACGATCCGTGACATCTTCGATGTAGGTACGGCTTCTGGCCAGAGTGAGCCAGAAGCGCAAGGTGATGAGTGCAGCGCGGTGTTCGATGACAGCGGTGTGGTCAGGGTGGGTCGGGTTGTCCTGGAGCCAGCCGTCGACCTGGACGAGAACGTTGTTGATCGTGGTCGTAGCCCGGGTGGCGGCGATGGTGTCGAGGTGGTTGGGATCAGCTCTCCACGCCGGTGCCGCACCCAACAGCCGACCCATCGCCAGGGAAAGTTCGTTAAGGGTGTCCTGGAGGTCAGAGGTGACGTTTTCGACGTCGTCATGGTCCAAAGCGACACGTAACCTGACGCGACAATTGATGAGGTCGGCGCGCTCTTCGGTGACTGCCTGGTGGCCGCGGTGCGTCGGGTTGTCCTGGAGCCAGTCGTCGACCTGAGGGAGGACGTCGTCGATCTCGGCCCTAGCCCGGGTGACGGCGATGGTGTCGGGGTCGTTGGGATTGGCGGTCCACGCCGGTGCCGGACCCACCCGCCGACCCAGCAACCGACCCAGTGACTGATACATCACGGGTAACGGGCCCGTGGCGTCGTTGATGTCATCACGGGTGTAAACCACAGCGAGCCAACCGCGGCGGGTGGTGAAAGCGGCGCGGCGTGCGGTGGCTTCGGTGTGTAGCGGGTGGGTCGGGTTACGCCGAAGCCAGGCATCGACCGGGGCAAGGGCGTCGTCGATCTCGGTTCTGGCCCGGGTGACGGCGATGGTGTTGGGGTCGTTGGGATTGGCGGTCCACGCCGGTGCCGGACCCAAGTACTGACCCATCGACCGGGAAAGGTCTCGACGGGTCTCCTGGAGGCGACGGGTGACGTCGTTGAGGTCATGACGGGTGTCAGGCCTAGCGAACCAATCGCGGAGGGCGATCAGGGTGGTGGCGTCGATACGTCGCTGGTGGGTTGGGTCGCCTTGGAGCCAGGCGTCGACCTGGACGAGGGCATTGTCGATCGCGGTCCTCACCCGGGTGAAGGTGGCCGCGATGGCGGTGGGGTTCACATCGCGCAGGAGGACGCGGACATCCCCGAGGGATTCCCGACTCCCCCAGGAGCGCAAGGAAGCGTCTTCCCGGGCCAAGGTGCTGAAGTCGAGTTGGGCCGGCTGCGAGTCATGGTAGGCCGGGTTTTCCGGGGTGTCGAAGCTGTCGTGGGACCACGCGGCGATCAGACGCGCCCGGATCCAGCGGTGCACGGTGTAGGCGTCGCCTGGCTGCGTGCGGTCTCGCGCGTCGCCGTCCAGGCGCTGCCCGCGCCCGGCGAGCACCTCGTAAGCGGCGTCCACGAGCCCGGTCAAGGTGGCGTCCACGTCACCGTCGACAACGGCGGGGTCGACGACGGCGGGGTCGCGGAGACT
>JBPBQU010000232.1:0-4911 GCA_050955085.1 Janthinobacterium lividum
CGTCGAATTCGCCCGCGTCCTCGAAGAGTTCCAGAGCCACCGTCCCCTGCCCGGCCATGATTCCGTGGTGCTCGTAGGGCGGGACGATCGTCGCACCACGCTCAAGGGCGAGGGCGTTGCCCAACGCGACCCGATCCCCCGTGTAACGGTCGTAGGTCACGACCTCCGCGCCGTAACCACGCGTCGCCGCGACTTTCGCCGCCGGGGTGTCCTCGGGCATGAGGATCGTGGCGCGGGCGCCCATCATGGCCGACGCGAGCGCGACCGCCTGCGCATGGTTCCCCGAGGAGTAGGCCAGCACACCGCGATCCAGTTCCGCTCGGCTCAGCCGCGAGACGACGTTGTACGCACCGCGGAACTTGAACGCGCCGACCCGCTGGAAGTTCTCCGCCTTGAGGTGGATCTCACTGCCGGACAGCTCATCGAGGCGTCGCGACGTGAGAATCGGGGTCCGGTGCGCCACCCCGTGGATCTGGCGGGCGGCGTCGAGGACATCGGGCAGTTCCACACCGGGTCGCTCGAACGTCAACCGCATCTCCAGTTCATCGCGCGTCTCGTCCAGGTTGTAGGGAACCCGGACCCCGGTGTCCACGAAACCGCGACGCCGGTAATACGCCCGCGCGCGTGCGTTGTCCTCGTGGACGTGCAGTCTGATCCCGTCCGCACCCGGACGTCGGCGGGCCCAGGCGAGGACGGCGTCGAGCATCGCGTCGGTGGCCCCCGTGCCACGGAAGGCCGGGTCGACGAAGACGGACACGAGGAAGAGACCCTCGGTGGGGTGGGTGAAGCTGGCCATCATCCCCACCCAGCGACCGGATCCGTCGTCGACGGCGATGCGGGTGAGACTTCCCGGCTCGTGGCTGCGTCGCGCCCGGAAGCGCCACTCGGCCTCGTCGACCCCGCGGGCCTGTTCGAGGGTCTCGGCGTAGGCCAGCGGGGTGTCCGCGAGCATGCGCAGCCGCAGCTCCCGCAAACGTTCCCACTCGCCTTCGTCCAGATCCTGCAGCACCACGCCCACGCGATCACCCTACGTGCAGGGTGGCGGCGGCGATCTGCCCGTGCCACTCTCAGGTGATTCTCGACGAGGAGGATCCAGATGAGCATTCAGACCCGGCCGCAGGACACGCCCCAGCACGCCTTCCCCCCGGCGTCGGGCGGGCCGTTGCAGGTCCGTAGCGACGACGGACCCGTCGCGCCCGTACGTGGTGGGCGAGCCGCCGACCTCGACGCGGCTCGGGTCATGGACTGGTGGGAGGGTTTCCGTGACCAGTTGCTGCACCGCAGTCAGGAGCTGCGCGAGGTGGGTGCCCCGCTCGCCGAGGCCGCGCAGGTCACGACCGCACTGTTGGAGAAGGCGGGAGCTGTCACCCCGGGTGACGTCTTCGACGCCATGGCGCGAGGGTTCGTTTCGGTGCCCGGCATCCCCACCCTGCTCGCCACCTGGTTCACGGAGTTCACCCGGTCGGGTGCGCGTCCTGTCGGCACCCGCGAGCTGGCCGAGGCGGCCCGGGCCGGTCTCGTCGCCACCCAGCGTGCAGGGGCGCCGGCCCCGGGCAGGGGTTCGCTCCTCGATGCCATGGTGCCGGCCGCCGAGGCACTGGCGGGAGCCGCTGTGGCGGGCGTTCCCGCCATGGTCGCGCTTCAGGCGGGTTACCGAGCAGCCGCGGATGGGTGCCGCGCGACCGGGGAGCGGGGGTTCGTGGACCCGGGCGCCCTGGCGGTGGCGTGGTTCTTCGAGCGGGGGACCGTGGTCTGACATCCCTGAGTGAGGGGATCGATACCGAAAGTCACCGAAGTCCTTGCAAGTTCAACGGGTCTGACGTATCGTCAGATCAACAGTTGAAGCTGCAACGATCTAGGAGTCACCATGGGCTGGTTCAGTGGTAAGACGAGCAACGAGAACACCGCAACCACAGGCACACTGCCCGAGGTCCCCGGTTACCTCGCCGGCACCTGGACGATCGACGCGACGCACTCCGAGGTCTCGTTCACCGTCCGTCACATGGCGGTCAGCAAGGTCCGTGGCCGTCTCGGTGCCGTCGCGGGTGAGATCGTCACGAGTACGGACCCGTCCGCGTCGGCGGTCAGCGCCACGATCGACGTCACCTCCATCACGACCTTCAACGAGGGCCGGGACGGTCACATCAAGAGTGGCGACTTCTTCGCGGTCGAGACCCACCCCGAGGCGACCTTCGTGTCGACCTCCATCGGTCACGACGGCAAGGACTTCCTCATCACCGGCGACCTGACCCTGCGGGGCATCACCAAGCCCGTGACGCTGGGTGTCGAGGTCTCCGGTTTCGGCCCGGACGCCTACGGCGGGACCCGCGCGGGTTTCTCCGCCAAGGGTCAGATCAACCGTCGCGACTTCGGCATCGAGTTCGACGGGCGCCTGGACAACGGGGGCCTCGTCGTCTCCGACAAGGTCGACCTCGAACTCGACATCGAGGCCGTCCTCAACGCCTGACCTGCCCGAGCCGACCCAGCAGGGTCGACACCATCGGGCCCCGCGGTGACGTCGCCATCAGGCGGACGTCGTCCGCGGGGCCCGTTGCTCCGTCCAGGAAACCCAGCACCCGCTGCACCGGATTACGGCGGAACAGGTCGACGAAGAACTGCGCACCCTCGATGCGCCCGGAGGCCAGCGCCTGCAGCACGATCGAATCCATGAGCAGGTGGCGTCGAGTGTGCGCACGGGGAACGACGACGGGCTCCCCGGAGACGACCTGTCCCGCGAGGACGTCCGCCTGGCGCTGCAGGACGCTGAACGCGTAGCCCGTCGACGGCCGCACGGATCCGGAGGCCGCACCCCAGCGCACCACCCCGGGAATCGTCGACGGGGGAAACCGGGCATCCGTCATCGGGATCACCCCGTGTTCACTGCTGAGCACCTCGTGCGCGCCGATCCCCCTGCGCTGCAGATACTCCCCCAGCGCCGAACGGTATCCCTCAGCCGAGAGCAACCGCGCGGAGAACTCCGTGTACTCCACGAGAGCCTCGTGCTCCGACGTCGGCAGCACATAACCGAAGGCGACTCCACCCCCCGGTTGCGGAACCCGGAAGTCCATCAGCTCCACCGTCGTCGAATCGAAACTCGGGCGCTGTGTGCGGATCCGGTGGCCGAGGAAATGCTGGAAGAGCACCGTGCGACCCGTTCGCGGTAGGCGCGCGGGGCGGGTGTCGACCACCGTCCGCGCCAGACCCCTCGCGTCGGTCACGACCTCCTCGCGGACCTCGACGCCCGCAGTGTGCAACCGCGTACGTACGGCCGCGTCCAACGTCGTCGACGAGAGCATCCGATAACGCCAGTTCCCGAGATCGGCGCGTACGGCTGAACCATCCGGTGCCGTCACCCGGACACGCGGCCACTGGTGGACGACGAGGTGAGCGAACGGGCCGGGACCACCCGGCCCCCACGTGCACCACGTGCGTTCCTGGGTTCGCACCGCAGCACCCGCGGGCGCCTCGAAGACCGTGAAGGCCACCCCCGACCCCGAGAGTCGCCAGGCGAGACTCGCGCCCGCGGCTCCGAGGCCCACGATCGCGAGCTCACTCACCGCAGGAACCGGTGCGGGGGATGACCCCTAGGGTTCCAGCGCCAGTGTCCGCCGGGCCAGAAAGGGTCATCATGAAGCTCATCACCGGGTTCAAGGACTTCATCCTGCGGGGGAACGTTATCGACCTCGCGGTCGCCGTGGTCATCGGCGGGGCGTTCACCCGGGTGGTGACCTCCATCGTCGACGCCCTCATCGGCCCCCTCATCGCGGCGATCGGTGGGCAACCATCCGTCGGCGACGCCCTCAACATCCCCCTGCGCAGGGGCGCCGAGATCCAGGGCGGTGCCATCGTCAATGCGACCCTCAGCTTCCTGATCACCGCGGCTGTCGTCTACTTCGTCATCGTCACTCCGCTGAACCGGCTGTTGAAACTGCGCAAGGAGGGTGCGGTCGCGGAGCCGGCGGCACCGTCGGAGGACATCCTGCTGCTCACCGAGATCCGCGACCTACTGGCCCACCAGCGCGGTGACACCACCACGCTCAGCGCGAGGTGAGCGCAGGTCAGCGGGTGCCCGGGTGCTCCGGGCCGGTGTCACCGGACACAGCCTCGGCCCTGTCCTCGGCGCTGATCTGCACCCCTGCCGTGGGGTCGCCCTGACCGGTGCCGTCGGCCACGTCGTCCTCCAGCCCGAACGGGTCCTGCGGGTCGCGCGCAGGAGAGGGCAGCGGGCCCGAGTTGGACGCCCGCGCGTTCTCCCGGCTCCCGCTCTGCTCCACCTCACGGACCTCGGCGTTGTCATAGACGTCGACGGTGTCGTCCACGCTGGTCTCGTTGGGAGTCGGCTTCTCCGGGATGTTGCTGTTCTCGCTCACGGAACCACTTTCGGGTGCGCGAGCGCCGCGCGCCACCGGGAGTCACCGCGTCCGCTGACTTCTCACTGGGCGTGCGCACAGGATCAGCGCCGAACCTCAGAGAGCACCGTTCGCCCGGACGGTCGCGCGGATCGACCCGAGGAGAACGTCGTGAGCGAGCAGCAGCCCCTCCCCCAGCCTGGTGGAACACCCCCTCCCACGCTCCGGTGGTGGCGCAAACCGGCCGTCGCCGTGGCGGGCGTCGTCGCCGTGGTGGGTCTGACGGGTGGTGTCGCGTACGCCGCGACCAGCGGGGACACGACGAGCGGCACGGCGGGTCAGGACCAGCAGTTCCCACAGGGTGGGAACGCCGGAGAGGGTTTCGGCGCCGGGGGGTTCGGTGGTGGTGGACCCGGTGGTGGTGGGCCCGGTGGTGGTGGTCAGGCTCCAGGCGGGACCACCGGACAGGGCTCGACCGGGCAGGGCTCCACCGGACAAGGCTCCACCGGACAGCTGCCACCGGGCGGCGGGATGCCCCCTGGTCAGGGCGGGCAGGCTGTTC
>JBPBQU010000233.1:0-4899 GCA_050955085.1 Janthinobacterium lividum
GTGTCGGCGTAGAGGGTGAACTGGCTGACGAGCAGGACGGGGGCACCCGCATCAACGGCCGAGCGCTCACCGCGCAGGATCCGCAGCTGGGCCACCTTGCGCGCCACCAGCTCCACCTGGGCCGGGCCGTCGTCGTGGGTGATCCCGAGCAGCACCAGCAGGCCCGGTTCCTCCAGCCCCCCGATGACCTCGCCGTCCACCCGCACACTGGCCCGGGTCACGCGCTGCACCACTGCCCTCACGTCCGCCAGCCGGCCGCACGCGGTACCGACGCGACGCGAGCGGGTGGGTACGGCCCGCTCCGGCGCCGCAGCGTCGCGGACCGGGTGGACGTGACATGGCGCCGGGAGCGCCCACCTACGATCGGTTCGTGCTGGACGTTCCCGTCGTCATCCCCGTGACGCTGCTCGCCGTGCTCGTCAGTTGCATCGGGGCGCTGGTGCGTCCGCGCGTCGACGTGGGTCTGGTCACCGCTCTGCTGGCCGCGGTGTGGTCGCGGGTGAACAGCCCCGTCGAGGGGGCGATCCTGCACACCTTCAGCCCCGGGCGCGGGTTCACGCAGGCCGACCTGGTCTCGGTCGCGGCGCTGGTGATCGCAGGTATCACCTTGCTGCGCTGCGCGTTGCGACTGGTCCCTACTGCAGCGGGAACAGATCACCAAGGTCCGTAGGGCCCCTGATGACGGTCCTCGCCACCACGACCCCGGCGGTACTGGCGCACCGCGGGCCGGACGTCGGCGAGATACACCCCGGCCCCGACGATGGCCAGGATCCCGAGGAGACCAGGCACGCTCGCGCCCGAGAAGGGCGGCAGCGAGACGAATCCGATGGCCGCCGCAACCGCGACGATGGCGACCCAGAACGTCTTGGTGCGCTTGCCCGCAGCCGTGAACGCCGCAGACGGGCGACGCAGCACGTCGATCAACGCCCACACCTCCACGAGGAAGGCGGCGACGGCGATGACGAGGAGTACGACGTACTGCGCGTTGCCGACGAGGTCGGTCACGTCCGTCCCCTCCGGGAGCAGAGCCCCATCTGGTCTCGACCTCCGGTCAGTGGGAAGTGCCCAGCGCGTCCTCGACGGACACCAGACCATCTCGGTAGCGGCGGGTGATCTCCTCGGTGCAGGCGTCCATCACGTCCTGCACCCGATGCCGGTCGCCCGACAGCTCGTGCTCCAGCTCGAGGAGGCGCTCGCGCACGTTGGCGAGCTGGCCGTCCTCCATGGACGAGAGGTTCGAGAGGTACGGGTCCGCGACGGCGGCCTCTGCGCGACGGCGGTGCTCACCGACACGGCTGGGCTCCACGGAGGTGTGCCGACCCAACCCGTGGTCGGTGCGTCGCGGGTCGGCGAGCACGTCGGTCAGCGACGCCACCAGCTCCGCGTCGCTGCGCGCGTGCGCCACGACCGGTGCGCCGTCGGACCCGGCGCGCTGGGCCTCCTCGGCCCCGAGGAGGTCGAGGCGACCCTGCAGGAGGCGACGGGCGTAGGAGAGGTCCGCTTCCTCCTGCTCGACGAGGTTTCGGCGCTCCCGCAGCTCGGAGAGGTCGACTGCGGCGAGGTCGGCCAGGAACTCGGGGGCCAGGACCTTGTCGAGCGCTCGGCGCCCACCCTGCTGGTACCCGCTGCTGTGTTCGTCCACCGTTTCCCCTCACCCCTGCTCGACGTCCCTGTCTGGCTGACAGCGATGAGACCACAACGCTACGTGTCTAGAGAAGTATGACCCACCCGGGTGGGCGGCGACTGCGCACCGTGGCCACTCTCACTCACACAGACGAACCACACTCACTCACACCGACGAACGCGCAGGACCCCGTCAGGGCGCGACCACCACTTCCTGCGCGGCCGCCATCGGCCGTGGCGCGTGCCCTCGCTCCGCCGAGATGTCCCCGGCGGACCTGGACCCCGCAAGGGCGTAGAGCTCGGCGTCGACCGGCAGCGACCGCTTGAGCACGGCCAGCGCCACCGGACCGAGCTCGTGGTGACGCGCAGCCGTCGAGACCCACCCCACCTTCCGGCCATCCAGCACGACGTCGTCCCCGTGCTCGGGCAGGTCGTGCGATGACCCGTCCAGGTGCAGCAGGACGAGCCGGCGCGGCGGGCGCCCGAGGTTGTGCACCTTGGCGACGGTCTCCTGACCCCGGTAGCAGCCCTTGTGCAGGTGGACGGCGGTGCGCAGCCAGTCCAGCTCGTGCGGGATGGAACGCTCATCGGTCTCGCGTCCGAAGCGCGGCCGCCACGCCTCCACCCGTAGCGCCTCCGACGCCCACGTCCCCGCCAACCGGCGACCGGCCACCCGGTCGACGAGCTCGGCGCGCGGTACGAGGAGCTCGCGCCACGGCCGCGCGGTCCCTGGGTGCTCCAGCGTCGAGACGGCGGCGTAGCTCGCGGTGTCCGCGCTGCCGCCCTCGTTCGCGGGGGTCGCCCCGGGCCAGGGATCGACCCACACCGGGGTGTCGGCGTCGCCCGAACGGCTCGGCTCACCGAGCACGGCCCACTCGGTGCTGACGTCCTCGATCTCGACGCGCAGCATGAACTTCATGCGCTGCAGCCACGCGAGCAGCCCGTCAGCCGTTCCCGGTTCCACGGTGACCCAGGTCGCCGCACCGTCGTCGACGAGGTGCAGGTCGTGCTCGATGCGACCGGTCGGACTCAGCACGAGGGTCTCCGTGGCGACGCCGACCGGGAGCCCCGTCAGCGCCTGCGTCGTGATGCTGTGCAGCCAGCTGAGACGATCCACTCCGGTGAGGCGCAGCACCCCGCGGTGGGAGAGGTCGACGACGGCCTCACCACGCACGAGCGCACGTTGTTCGGCGTGCGGGTCGCCGTAGTGCCAGGCCACGCCTGCGTCGAGGCCCTCGGCCGCAACCGCTCCCGGCTGGCCCAAAAGCACCGATCGCTCCCGGGTCGGAGCGGGTTCGAGCATCGCGTCGGTCATCGTGAAGCCTCCAGGCGTCCAGCGGATCGATACCCCGTGCACCGAGGCTCGACCCTGAGATCGTTGCGGGGCGAGACCCCGCGCGCCCTGAGGGCGACGAGGACGGCCATCACGGCGCAACCGGACGCGACGGCACGGTGTTCCACCGCTGCGTTCGCTTGGCACACTGCGTTCGCTTGGCCCCGGGAACCATCCGCGGCGTCTGCTCCCGCGTCGGGGTCCCGACCGGCGGTGGGTGGGCCGGACCTCACGGGCGATCGCGTCAGGACACCCGCTTGAGCCGCGCCGACGCGTAGCTGCGCATCGGGTGTCCGCCCAACGAGACGTCGAGGGCCCAGAGCAGGTCCCCCTCGACCAGGCCGTACATGCGCGTCGAAGCCGAGTAGTCGTGCGCCGTCGTCGTGCGCGCGACCACATCGCTCGTCAGGTCGATGCGCGGGCCGGTCGCCGTCCCGACGAGGACCTCCACGACCCCGCTCGGGTGGGCCAGCAGCACTTCGAGCTCGACCGGTCGGGGCCCATCGGCAGGCGCCGGACTCGCCAGGTCGACGGCCTGCGGACGCCAGTACCCGGTCTCGACATCGAGGGGGTCGGTGGTTTGCCCGTCCTCGTCCAGCACCCACGTCGTCGACGTGTAGTTCAGGAAGTCTCGGCCGTCGTGGCCGAACTCCACGACCTGCCCGAAGCGGGTGTCCGCCCCGCGGGCGGGGTGGCCGAGGACACCAGCACCCTCCCAACGACCCAGCAGCCAGGACAGCGGGACGAGGGTGAGCGGTGTGTCGGTGCGCAGCGGCATGGCCATCGGATCAGCGCTGACCCTTGTAGAGGCGGTACACCACGAAGCAGGAGAACCACACGATCACGATGCTCACGACGATGAGCAGGACGAGGAAGAAGACTTCGAGAGCGTGCACGTCCCGAGCCTACCCGCGACACCCCGGAGCGGCGTGGCTGCGACGCCCACCTCTCGGTCAGTGCTCCCGGTCAGTGCAGGACGAGGCGCCCGACCAGGTACGCACCGCCGCCGGCGAGGGCCACCGGTGCGGCGGCCACCGCGAACGCGGCCGGCAGCGTCGCGACGCTCGGGAGTCGCATCGACTGTGCGCGCCACCCCACGGAGACGAACCCCGCGCCGATGCCCGCGAGGAGCCCCACCAGCATCCAGCGCACGTCGGAGACGATCCCCTGCCCACCCAGCAGCACGGTGACCACGCTCGCGAACCACCCGGTCACCGCCCCCACCAGCAGACTGATCGGCCCGGCCACCCGCAGCGGCCACGCCGTGGCGCAGACCGCGGTCGTGGTGGCGACGGCGGCGAGCACGACCGCGACGAGCGGGGCTCCCGCGTACGTCGTCGGAACCGCCACCCAGGCCGCGGCGAGCACGACGAGGGCCTGCCCCGTCACGGCACCCGAGACCGATTCGACGAGACGGGGTCGACCGTCGCGGCGCATGAGCTGCTGGCCGAACGCGAGCAGTAGCGCGAGCGCCGCGACGTAGGGGAGGCCCTGCAGCACACCGGAACCGAGGACACCGTCCAAGCGCCCCGCACGCACGGCGAGGACCGCGACGGCAGTCGCGGCCACCGCGACGGCGCTGATGAGGCCCGTGGTGCCGCGTCGCGCGGGCAGGTCGAGAAGGTCCGGCCAGCCCACCGCCAGCAGTACCCCGACCAGTGCGACGGCCAGCGCCAGCACGATCGAGGGGCCGAAGGCTGCCAGGGCCAGCAACCCGGCCAGCGCGAAGGTGGTGGTCGCCGTCGCGGAGGAACTCACACCGCATCCTCCCAGAGCCGCCCCCCGCATCCGGGGTGGACCGTCCATCGACTCTGCGCCCGGTTTCACCGGACGCTCGATCCGCGTGGGTTGTGCCCGGCGCTCCCGTGGCACCGTTACCCTGGGAATTCGTGGTCGCTCGTGCGGCACACGGAGCGAACGGAGGGCAGGACACCGGGTGGCCC
>JBPBQU010000234.1:0-4805 GCA_050955085.1 Janthinobacterium lividum
GGTTGCCGAAGTGGTCGATGTCGTCGACCTCGACGCGGGTGTCGATCGCCTGGCCGGCCTTCACACCCGGCATGACGACCTCGCCGGCGTGCAACTTCACCAGGTACTTGATGGTGCGCACGATGTCGTCGACGGAAAGGACGCTGTTGGCCAGCGGCTCCTCCTGCCCCAACTTCTTGTTCACCTTGTAGCGACCGACCTTCGCGAGGTCGTAGCGCTTGGGGTTGAAGTAGAGGTTGTCGAGCAGGTTACGAGCGGCTTCCTGCGTCGGCGGCTCGCCCGGGCGCAACTTGCGGTAGATGTCCAGCAGTGCGTCCTCGACACCGGAGGTGTGGTCCTTCTCCAGCGTGGAGATCATCGACTCGTAGTCGGCGAACTCCTCGCGGATCTGCGACTCGCTCCAGCCCAGTGCCTTCATGAGCACGGTGACGGACTGCTTGCGCTTGCGATCGATGCGGACACCGACGGTGTCGCGCTTGTCGATCTCGAACTCGAGCCACGCGCCGCGCGAAGGGATGATCTTCGCGGTCCACGTGTCACGGTCGGACGTCTTGTCCGGGATCCGCTCGAAGTAGATGCCGGGTGAGCGGACGAGCTGGGAGACGACGACACGCTCGGTGCCGTTGATGACGAAGGTGCCGCGGTCGGTCATGAGCGGGAAGTCGCCCATGAAGACCGTCTGACTCTTGATCTCACCGGTGTTGCCGTTGATGAACTCCGCCGTGACGAACAACGGCGCGGAGAACGTGAGGTCGCGCTCCTTGCAGTCATCGAGGGTGTACTTCGCCGGCTCGAAGCGGTGGTCGCGGAACGACAGCGACATGGACCCCGAGAAGTCCTCGATGGGCGAGATCTCCTCGAAGATCTCCTCCAGGCCCGAGGTCGTCGGGACGTCGAGACCACCGTTGGTGGAGGCCTCCACGCGGTCCTGCCACCGCTGGTTGCCGAGCAACCAGTCGAAGCTGTCGGTCTGAAGAGCCAGGAGGTCGGGGACCTCAAGTGGCTCACGGATCTTGCCGAAGGAATACCGTCCTGAGACGGTCCGAGCCGAAGACTTGCCTACTGCGGACGCTGTGCGCGAGGCGGCCAAGAGGGGTCCTTCCACGGGCCTGCGAACGTGACACGCGCCATCCGCCCCACTCGGTCGTCCCACTGGTCGACGACCGGCCATATGACTGTGGACAGCGCAAAACAGCAGAGTACCCGATACGGGCAGAACCGTCCACCCGTCCCCTGACGGTCGACGCCCCCGCACCTTGGCGCGAAGACGAACCCGGCCTACCGACACCGTTGTCGGCGCAGATCCTGACGAAGTGACTACCGCTGACGAGAATGTCCCCCCGCAGGGCCCGCGTCAAGGCATTCCCCCTCCCCGTGGGCGGCGTGTCGCGATCGACCGGGGTTCGAACCCCACCACATGGTGGTGAGAACACGACAAGGGCGACCGGACACCTGTCCGGCCGCCCCTGCGGCAGTGCGCTCCGAGCTCACACCCGGAGAGTCGTCACTTGAGGGTGACGGTGGCGCCGGCGCTCTCGAGCGACGCCTTCGCCTTCTCTGCGGCGTCCTTGGCAACCTTCTCCAGGACGGCCTTGGGGGCGCCGTCGACGAGGTCCTTGGCCTCCTTGAGGCCCAGGCTCGTGAGGGCACGCACCTCCTTGATGACACCGATCTTCTTGTCGCCGGCTGCCTCGAGGATGACGTCGAACTCCGTCTGCTCCTCAACGGCCTCGGCGGGGGCGCCTGCGGCGGGCCCACCGGCCATGGCCACCGGGGCGGCCGCGGTGACGTCGAAGGTCTCCTCGAACTTCTTCACGAAGTCGGAGAGCTCGATGAGGGTGAGCTCCTTGAACGCATCCAGGAGCTCGTCGGTGCTGAGCTTCGCCATGGTGGCGGTCCTTCCTAATCAGTCTGTGGTGTGGCCGCGGTCGGGTCGGCCGCGGTGACGTGCGTGGTGCAGGTGGGTCAGGCGTCCACGGTCTCGGCCACGGGGGCCTCTTCCGTCGCTGCAGCCTCAGCGGGCGCGCCTGCAGCCTGCTTCTCCCGCAACGCTTCCACGGTGCGGACGGTCTTGGACAGCGGCGCCTGGAACAGGGACGCGGCCTTCGCCTGCGACGCCTTCAGCACGCCGGCGACCTTCGCGAGGAGATCCTCGCGCGACTCGAGGTCGGCCAGGGCGGTGACGTCGGCAGCGCTGATGGCGCGACCGTCGAGCAGACCGCTCTTGACGACCAGCTGGGGGTTCGTCCTCGCGAAGTCACGCAGGCCCTTGGCCGCCTCGACCGGATCACCGGCGACGAAGGCGATCGCGGTCGGGCCGACGAGCTGACCCTCGAAGGCCGAGATCCCGGCCTCCTTCGCCGCGATGCTGGCGAGCGTGTTCTTGAGGACCGCATAGGTCGTATCAGGACCCAGCGTCGTGCGCAGCTGTGTGAGCTGAGCAACGGACAACCCCCGGTACTCGGTGAGCACCGCTGCATTGGACTGGGTGAACAGCGTCGTGATCTCACTCACGGCCGCCGCCTTGTCTGCCCGTGCCATGTGCCCTCCTTCCTGGGATCGGGGATGCCGATCGGCCCCGGACATACGAAACGCCCCGGGCGCAGATGGGCACGGGGCGTCGATCCGGGACTCGTGGTTCCGGGCTGAAGCTCTAGCTCACCTGCGCAGGTCGTCCGCGGAACGGAACCTTCTGCCACTCACGTCGTATGGACCGGAAGCGGCGACCGGCGGTCTTCGGTACAGCCACAGAATACACGTCGTATCCGAGGGACAGACCACTGTCCAGGATGGTCACGGCGGCAACGACTGCAGCGCAGCGGTTCCGCGGGTCGAGACGCACGCAGGGCGAGGCCCCCGACTCGGGGACCTCGCCCTGCGGAGGGTGATGTGAACGTCAGGCGGTGGTTGCTACCTCGGTGAGGTTTCGGATCAGCGCCGGGTCCACGGGAACCCCGGGCCCCATCGTCGTGGTGATGGTCGCCTTCCGCAGGTAGCGACCCTTGGAGGAAGACGGCTTGAGACGCAGCACCTCGTCGAGTGCGGCGGAGTAGTTCTCGACGAGCTGGCTGTCGTCGAAACTCGCCTTACCGATAACGAAATGCAGGTTGGCGTGCTTGTCGGTACGGAACTCGATCTTTCCGCCCTTGATCTCCGTGACGGCCTTCGCGACATCCATGGTCACGGTGCCCGTCTTCGGGTTCGGCATGAGCCCGCGGGGCCCGAGCACCTTACCGAGCCGGCCGACCTTGCCCATGAGATCGGGCGTCGCGACGGCGGCGTCGAAGTCGAGCCGACCCTTGGCGACCTCGTCGATCAACTCGTCACCACCGACGATGTCGGCGCCGGCGGCCTCGGCCTGCGCGGCGCGGTCACCCACGGCGAAGACCAGCACCCGTGCGGTCTTGCCGGTGCCGTGCGGCAGGTTGACGGTCCCACGAACCATCTGGTCGGCCTTGCGTGGGTCGACCCCGAGACGGAACGCGACCTCGACGGTGGCGTCGTACTTGGTGAGGGAGGTCTCGCGGGCCAACTTCACGGCCTCGAGGGGTGCGTACAGGGAATCAGCGTCGATCTTCTCGAACGCCGCGCGATAAGCCTTGCTGCGCTTCATTTCTGCTCCTCTGACGGGGATGAGGGTCGTGGTCGGACGGGCCGCGCGCGGCCCTGCCACAGGGACGACCGGCCGAGATCTCGGGGGAGGTCTCAGTCGGAGACGGTGATGCCCATGGAACGGGCGGTACCGGCGATGATGCGCGTCGCCATGTCGACGTCCTTGGCGTTGAGGTCCTGGAGCTTCTGCTCTGCGATCTCGCGCACCTGGGCGCTCGTGAGATTGGCGACCTTCTTGACGTGCGGCTCCCCGGATCCCTTGTCCACGCCCGCGGCCTTCTTGATGAGCTCGGCCGCCGGTGGGGTCTTGGTGATGAAGGTGAAGGAACGGTCTTCGTAGACCGTGATCTCCACGGGGATGACGTTGCCGCGCTGGGCTTCTGTCTGCGCGTTGTACGCCTTGCAGAACTCCATGATGTTCACGCCGTGCTGACCGAGCGCGGGGCCGATCGGCGGCGCGGGCGTCGCCTGGCCGGCCTTGATCTGGAGCTTGATGAGGCCGGAGACCTTCTTCTTGGGGGGCATGACGCGTCCTCTCGGTAGCTGCGTGACGGCCGTTCGGTGCCCGCGGGTCGGGCGACGACGTGTTGAGGCCGAGGACGATCCTACGCGCCGAGGAACGTCACCCCGTCGCGCACGACATCACCCGGAGACATCCGGTGTAACGGCAGCCCCAGGATCGTCGTCCCGGCGCCGCCGCCGGTCGGCCCGCCCCGCGGCACGCGGGGCCGCAGGACTCAGATCTTGGCGACCTGGTTGAAGCCGAGTTCCACGGGGGTCTCGCGACCGAAGATCGACACCAGGACCGTGAGCTTCTGCCGGTCGGCCGAGATCTCGGAGATCGTCGCCGGGAGGGTCTCGAAGGGCCCCTCCATGACGGTGACCGACTCGCCCACCTCGAAGTCGATGACCTTCTCGGGGGCTGCGGCCGCCTGCCCGGCGCCACCGTTCACTCCCCCGGTGGCCTTGGGGGTGAGGGTGGGGGCGAGCATCGAGAAGATCTCGTCGTTGCTCAGCGGGACCGGTTGGTGGGTGTTCCCCACGAATCCCGTGACGCCGGGGGTGTGACGCACAGCCCCCCACGACTCGTCGGTGAGATCCATGCGGACGAGGACGTAACCGGGGATGCGGACCCGACGGACCTGCTTACGCTGCCCGTTCTTGACCTCGACGACCTCTTCCATCGGGACCTC
>JBPBQU010000235.1:0-4792 GCA_050955085.1 Janthinobacterium lividum
CTGAGCGGGCCGATCACGACGCGCGGCTCACGACGCGTAGACGGCCTCGACCTCGTCCGCGAAGTCACGCAGGACGTCCGCGCGTTTGACCTTCTGCGACGGGGTGAGGTAGCCGTTGTCGATGGTGAAGTCGTCGGCGAGCACCCGGAACTTGCGGATCGACTCGGGGCGGCTCACCGACGTGTTCGCCTTGTCGACGGCCTTCTGCAGCTCCGCCACGACGTCGGCGTCGGCCCGCGCCCGCTGCAGATCCAGACCGGGTTTGCCGTGGTTGCCCCCCCACGACGGCAGCGCCTCCTCATCGAGGGTGAGTAGGCACGCCACGTAGTGACGCTGGTCCCCTACGACGACGGCCTGCGAGATCAGCGGGTGTTCGCGCAGTCGGTTCTCCAGACCCGCGGGTACGACGTTCTTGCCGTTGGCGGTGACGATGATCTCCTTCTTTCGGCCCGTGATCGTCAGGTACCCGGACTCGTCGAGGGAACCGAGGTCGCCGGTGCGGAACCACCCGTCGTCGAAGGAGTCAGCGGTCTCCTGCTCGCGACCGCGGTACTCGGTGAACACCCCGACCCCGCGGCAGAGGATCTCACCGTCCTCGGCGATCGAGATGTCGGTGCCCGGCAGGGGCGGGCCCACCGTGCCGATCGAGATCCGTGAGGGGCGGTTGACGCACAGGGGTGCACTCGTCTCGGTGAGCCCGTAACCCTCGAGGATGGTCACCCCGGCGCCACGGAAGAAATGGCCGAGGTGGTCGCCCATCGGCGCCCCGCCGGACACGGCGTACTCGACGCGGCCCCCCAGGAGGTCACGCAACTTGGCGTAGACGAGGCGGTCGAACAGCTTGTGGCGCAGGCGCAACGAGACCGACGGCCCGCCGGTGTCGAGGGACCTGGAGTAGGCGGTGGCCGTCGCCGCGGCCTGCTCGAAGACCCGGGTCCGCACCTTCCCACCCGCCGCGGCACGTTGTTCGGCACCGTTGTAGACCTTCTGGAACACCCGGGGGACGGCCAGGACGAACGTCGGGCGGAATTCGGCGAGATCGGGCAGTAGGTCTTTGGTGTCAGCGGTGTGACCCACCCGGATCCGTGAGACGAGGCAGAGGGCCTGGATGAAGCGCGCGAACACGTGCGCCAGCGGGATGAAGAGCAGCGTCGCCGCGTCCGGGCGTTTGAGGATCTCGGGGATCGCCACCTCGGCGTTGCGTGCCAGATCCAGGAAGTTGCCGTGTGTGAGCACGCAACCCTTGGGGCGTCCGGTCGTGCCCGAGGTGTAGATGATGGTCGCGGCGTCCGAGGGGCCGGCGACCGTGCGGGCTCGTTCCAGGTCATCATCGGACACGTCGCGACCCGCCGTCCCGAGCTCGTCGAACGCACCGGAGCGCAGCGTCCAGACGTCGCGCAACGCGGGCAGGCGATCACGAACGGCCGCGATCCGCCCGGCGTTGTCCGTTGTCTC
Source organism: Janthinobacterium lividum (assembly GCA_050955085.1). Lineage (GTDB taxonomy): Bacteria > Actinomycetota > Actinomycetes > Actinomycetales > Kineococcaceae > Kineococcus. The sequence continues at coordinate 1,456 of JBPBQU010000235.1, forward strand.
GACGTAGCAGGCCACGGCGCCGGAGTCGGAGAGGATCCATTCGAGCTGGTCGGTGGACGACGTCTCGTAGACCGGGACGGTGACGGCACCGGCGAACCAGTTCGCGACGTCGGCGAGCGTCCACTCGTAACTGGTACGGGCCATGATCCCCACCCGGTCGCCAGGGATGATCCCGGCGGCCAGGAGGCCCTTGGCCACCGAGGTCACATCGGCGAGGAAGGCGCGGGCGGTGATGTCGCGCCAGCTCCCGTCGTCACCCTTGCGGCTGAAACTGACGTGGTCCGGCACCTCGCGGACGGTGTCCACGAGGCAATCCGTCAGGTTCCCGACCGTCGCGGGCTCGATGAGCGCCGGCTCGCAACTGCTCCGCACGTTGGGTGCCCTCCTCGGTTCGAGACTGCATGCTTTCGCGGCGGCCCAGCATCCGCGTCGGTTCGCCCAGCAACCGCCGACCTCCTCGGCGGTGCGTCGACCTTACCTGCGCGTCCTCCCCGCAACCGGGCGGCGCGGCCGGACCACCCGGAAGGGTGAGTGGCCGCAGGAAGACCTCAAGGCCGTGTCGGCGGGCGCCGATGACGGAGGCGGAAGAGGTGCTGCACGCACCGTTGCCGGTCGCGGCGTCGGGCTGCGCGCGGATGTGGAGGCCGGGAGTGGACGTGGACGAAGAGCTGGGCGCGGGTACCGGCGCCGACGAAGAGCTGCCGTTGGCACCGCGGGTGAGTTCGCGCACCGCCACCCGCACGAGTTCGCATTTCGGCGCGGTGGAGGTCGGTCCCCCTGTGAGCCGGTTGGTCCCAACACCTGAGGATGAGTCCGACTCGAACGATCCCGGTGTTCAGGTCATCTCCGATCCGTCGGTGGATTCCTCGCTCGAGCGCTGCCCCTCCTGTTCGGCACGGGTGCGCACCGGGCAGGACTGGTGTTCGTTGTGCCACGCGTCGCTGCGCCCGGAACCTGTCCCTGCAGCGGAACCCGTGACGAGCGGTGGACCCGCCTCGGCACGGTTGGACACGACCTCGCACCCGGAGACGACCTCGAACCCGGACGGGACCCCGCCGGCCGGATCGGCAGGCGACATGGCGGAGTTGCAGCTCGAACTCGACTTCGAGGGACTCGGGACGGATCCGGCGACCACCCCGGATGCCGAACCCCCGAACGCTCCGGCACTCGACGAGGCCGAGGTGGCCCGGATGCTGAGAACACTCGCCGCCTCGGACGCCCCCATGCCACGGGGGCTGAGCAATCCACGGGCCAAGGTCCTCATCTCCGTCGGTGGCGGGTTGGGTCTCACGGCCCTGCTGCTGGGAGGTATGACACTGCTCGGGGCCATCACCGGATAGCCTCGGCGGGGCTGCGCGAGTGCGTGGCCGCCCCGCGTCCGGGGTCCACACGCCAGGGAGTTCCGGAACGGGTATGGCCCAAGAGCGCACCATCGTGACCGCACCCCGCGGCGATCAGCTCGCCGATCTCTGCGGTGATCATCTTGGCGATCACACCGGCAACGCCGTCGGCGTGGACATCGGGGGCACCAAGATCGCTGCCGGCGTCGTCGACCGCCGAGGTGTGATCCTCGCCCACACCCGCCGCGACACCCCGGCATCGCACCCGGACGCCATCGCGGACGCGGTGGCGGACGCCATCGCGGAGCTGGCCGCCACCCATGATTTCGGCCCGGTCGGGGTGGCAGCTGCCGGTTTCGTCGACGCGGCCCGTTCCTCGGTGGTCTTCGCTCCCAACCTCGCGTGGCGCGACGAACCGCTCGCCGTGCACCTGCGCACTCGCGTGCAGCGTCGCGTCGTCGTGGAGAACGACGCCAACGCCGCGGCGTGGGCGGAGTACCGCTTCGGCGGTGGGTTGAACGCCGACGGGCGGCCCGTCGACGACCTCGTGATGCTGACGCTCGGCACCGGTCTGGGTGGCGGGATCGTCTCCGGTGGTCGGCTCCAACGTGGTTCCAACGGTGCCGCGGCCGAACTGGGCCACGTTCGGGCGGTGCCGGGGGGGCGGGAGTGCGGGTGCGGGAACAGCGGTTGCTGGGAGCAGTACGTCTCCGGCAACGCGCTCGTGCGTGACGCCCGTGACCTCCTCCGATCGGGGGACGAGAGCGCGCGGCCGTTGTTGGCGGCCCTCGACGGCGACGCCGACGCTGTCGACGGGCCGACGATCACCAGGCTCGCCGAGGCCGGCGACCCGGGCTGCGCGCAGTTGATCGCCGACGTCGGGTGCTGGCTGGGGGAGGCCGTCGCCTCCTTCGTCGCCATGCTCGACCCCGAGATCGTCGTCATCGGCGGCGGTCTCTCCAGCGCCGGTGAGCTGTTGCTGGCTCCGGCGCGGGCCAGCCTGGCCCAGAACCTCCCAGGCCGCAGCCATCGCCGTCCGCCGCCCCTGCAGATCGCAACCCGCGGCAACGACGCCGGGATCATCGGTGCCGCCGACCTCGCGCGCGTCTGATCCCCCGCGAGCCCGGTGACTGCGATGACCGATGACCCCGACCCGATGACCCAGACCCGATGACCCAGACCCGATGACCCACAGCCAGTGAACCCCCGGACCCCGAGGACGAGCCCATGGCCGCACCCCGCACGCCCCGCACGACGCGGCGGCGCCGACCACCGGACCCACGCCGGACGGCGCTGCAGCAGAGCCTGCGCCAGCAGACCCGTCGCGCCCTGATCGGTGACGGCCCCGCGGTCGGTGTCGACATCGGTGGTACCAAGGTCGCGGCCGGGGTCGTCGACGGTGACGGGCACGTCGTCGCGCAACTTCGCCGAGACACGCCTACGCAGAGCCCGCAGGCGGTGGAGGACACCATCGCCGAGGTCGTCGAGGAGCTCGCGGCCCAGCACGACATCGTCTCCGTCGGCATCGGTGCCGCGGGGTTCGTGGACGCCGAGCGCGCGACCGTGCTCTTCGCCCCGCACCTGGCGTGGCGCAACGAGGCGTTGCGTGAGGCGGTGGAACGTCGTGTGCGGGCTCGTCTCGGCCGTCGGGTGGGTCGGCGCACGGTCGTCGAGAACGACGCCAACGCGGCTGCCTGGGCCGAGTACCGCTTCGGTGCCGGTCGCGGTGAGAGTCGGCTGGTGTGCGTGACGATGGGCACCGGGATCGGTGGTGGCATCGTCAACCAGGGTCGCGTCGTGCGTGGCCGCTACGGCATCGCCGGTGAGTTCGGACACATGATCGTCGTCCCCGGTGGACACCGCTGCGAGTGCGGCAACCGTGGTTGCTGGGAGCAGTACGCCTCGGGCAACGCCCTCGTACGCGAGGCGCGGGAACTCGCGCGGTCGAATTCCCCCGTCGCGCACGCACTTCTCGAGCTGGCCGACGGGGATCCCGA
>JBPBQU010000236.1:0-4785 GCA_050955085.1 Janthinobacterium lividum
GGGGGTGTGACGCACAGCCCCCCACGACTCGTCGGTGAGATCCATGCGGACGAGGACGTAACCGGGGATGCGGACCCGACGGACCTGCTTACGCTGCCCGTTCTTGACCTCGACGACCTCTTCCATGGGGACCTCGACCTGGAAGATGTAGTCCTCCATGTTCAGGCTGGTCATGCGGGTCTCGAGGTTGGTCTTCACGCGGTTCTCGTACCCCGCGTAGCTGTGGATGACGAACCACTCACCGGGCATCCGGCGCAGCTTCTTGCGGAACTCCTCGATCTCGTCGACGTCGTCGTCGTCGGCGATGTCCACCTGGGCAGCGTCCTGGCCGATGGCGTCCTCATCGACGGCGTCCTCGTCGACGGCGTCCGTGACAGTGCCCTCGACCGCGACGGTGTCCTCGTCCACACCCCCCAGGTCCGCAACCGGGGCGGCGTCACTCCCGGCATCGGCCTCATCCACCGCAGCCGCCGGCTCGGCCGGTTCACTCCCGTCGCCACTGTCGCCGTCGTCTCCAACGGCTGTGGTGGCTTCCTGCTCGGCATTGGCCTCGACATCCGCGTCGGCGTCCGCCTGGACGTCCTCGGCGTCGTAGGACTGGGTCGAGTCGAACGCCTCTTCGGCGTCGTCGGCCGAGGGACCCCACTGCTCCGACACGGTGCTGACCTGCTTCCTTCGGGTTCGGGACTCCGTGCGCAGCGGTACGTGCGCACTGGCGTTCGTCAGGACCCGAACACCAGCAGAACGAGCTTGCCGATGCCGAAGTCCAGCGCTGACACGAAGAGCATCATGGCCACGACGAAGACGAGAACGACCCCGGTGTAGCTCAGGAGATCGCGCCGCGTCGGCCAGACGACCTTGCGGAGCTCCTCGATCACCTGCCGGAGGAACAGGACAATGCCGGTGCGCTTCTTCGCCTCGGCATGATCAGCCGCGGCTTTCGTCGTCTGGCTCACGGAGCTGCCCCGCTTCTCGTCGTCGTGCTCGTTTCCCGCCGTGTCACATCGTGCTGCGGACCCGGAGGTGCCATCCGGGACCTCATGGTGCTCAGCAGGGCAGGAGGGACTCGAACCCACAACCGCCGGTTTTGGAGACCGGTGCGCTACCAATTGCGCCACTGCCCTGAGCGGTTCGGCGCACCGGCCAGGGCGCACGTCACCATGACGGCTCGACCCGTCCCTACCAACCATAGGCGAGAACGCCGCCGGGAGTCGAACCAACGCCAGGACGAGGTCCTCACGAGGCGCGGGTGGAAGGATGCCCGGGTGTCCGCCCAGAGCGCCCCCGTGTCCCGCCCCATCCCTGCCGCCGTGTCGCCGACCGGGCAGCGGCGCGTCTCGGCGCGTATCGCCGGCATCGCGGAGTCCGCGACGTTGGCGGTGGACGCGAAGGCCAAGGCTCTCAAGGCCGCCGGTCGCCCCGTGATCGGCTTCGGAGCCGGTGAGCCGGACTTCGCGACCCCGCCTGCCATCGTCGAGGCCGCCGTGGCGGCATGCGCCGACCCGGCCAACCATCGTTACACCCCGGCGGGAGGGTTGCCCGCACTGCGCGAGGCCATCGCCGCCAAGACGTTGCGCGACTCGGGGTACGTGATCGACCCGTCGCAGGTGCTGGTCACCAACGGTGGCAAGCAGGCCGTCTACGAGACGTTCGCGGCCTTGCTGGACCCGGGAGACGAGCTGCTCCTGCCGGCTCCGTACTGGACGACCTATCCGGAGGCCGCGCGTCTTGCCGGTGGGGTGGCCGTGGAGGTCTTCGCGGGGCTGGAACAGGGTTACAAGGTGAGCGTCGAGCAGCTCGAGGACGCGCGGACCCCGCGCACCAAGGCACTGCTCTTCTGCTCTCCCTCCAACCCGACGGGGGCCGTCTACTCCCCCGAGGAGGTCCGCGCGATCGGCCGGTGGGCTCTGGAGCACGGGGTCTGGGTCGTGACCGACGAGATCTACGAACACCTCGTCTACGACGGTGTCCGCGCCGCGTCGATGCCCGTGGAGGTCCCCGAGCTGGCCGGCACCTGCGTCGTGCTCAACGGCGTCGCCAAGACCTACGCCATGACGGGGTGGCGGGTGGGGTGGCTGGCCGGACCGGCCGATGTGGTCAAGGGTGTCGCCAACCTGCAGTCGCACCTGACCTCGAACGTGTCGAACGTGTCCCAGCGGGCGGCGATCGCGGCGCTCACCGGTGACCTGGCGGCCGTCGCGACCATGCGTGAGGCCTTCGACCGTCGTCGTCGGACGATGACGCGGATGCTCAGCGCGATCGACGGTGTCGAGTGCCCGCTGCCACAGGGGGCTTTCTACGCCTACCCCAGCGTGCAGGGTCTGATCGGTAAGACGCTGCGCGGCCGGGAGATCACCTCCTCGGCCACGTTGGCGGAACTCATCCTGACCGAGGCCGAGGTTGCGGTCGTGCCCGGTGAGGCGTTCGGTCCCAGCGGTTTCCTGCGACTGTCCTACGCCCTCGCCGACGCCGACCTCGTCGAGGGTGTGGAACGGATCCAGCGACTGCTGGCCGAGGTCGTCTGACCCTCGCGGGCGGGGGCTTTCGTCTGACCCTCGCGGGCGGGGGGCTTCATCTGACCCTCGCGGGCGGGGGGTTTCATCTGACCCTCGCGGGCGGGGGGCTTCCGGCACGGGCACGATGGACTGCGTGTTGCTCGCCGAGGTCGTCACGACGTCCGCCGCCGTCGCGGCCACCCGTTCGCGAACGGCCAAGGTCGCGGCGTTGGCGGACCTGCTGCGCCGCGTCGACGCGCACACCGATCTCGTCGCCGTGGTGGTCAGCTACCTCGGTGGCAGCCTGCGCCAGCGGCGCACCGGCCTCGGGTGGCGATCGCTGACCGCCCTGCCCGACCCGGCGGCGGTGTCGACGCTCACCGTGGACGAGGTCCACTCGACCTTCGACGCCGTCGCGGGGTTCGCCGGTAGCGGGTCGCAGGGTCGGCGGGCAGCCGCCGTCAACGAACTCTTCGTGCGTGCCACCGTCGATGAGCAGCGCTGGCTGCGCAACATCATCACGGGTGAGGTCCGTCAAGGTGCCCTCGATGCCCTCGTACAGGACGCCGCGGCGCAGGTGGCCGGGGTTCCTGCGCCGGCGGTGCGACGGGCAGCGATGTTCGCGGGCTCCACCGTCGACGCCGCGGTGGCCGCACTGTCCGGCGGGCAGGAGGCACTCGCCGGTTTCGTCCTGGAGGTCGGTCGAGCGGTCCTACCGATGCTGGCGTCCAGCGCGACATCCGTCGCCACCGCGCTCGCCCAGCTCGCGCCGGAGCAACCCGAAGGTCAACCCGGACAAGGGCGGACCGCAGGCACACCGGTGGCCGTGGACACCAAGGTCGACGGGATCCGGATCCAGGTGCACCGCGACGGGGCCGAGGTGCGGATCGCGACGCGGACACTGGAGGACATCACGGCCCGGTTGCCGGAGGTCGTGGAGGTGGTCCTCGGGTTGCCCGCGTCGACGTTCGTGCTCGACGGGGAGGCCATCGCACTGGACGCTGCAGGGCGACCGCGCGCATTCCAGGAGACAGCCTCCCGTACGGCCCAGGCTTCCGGGGTGGCCGTGCAACCGTTCTTCTTCGACGTCCTGCACCTCGAGGGCACCGACCTCGTGGACGCGCCGCTGCGCGAGCGGCTCACGGCCCTCGACACCCTGGTGCCGCAGCGGTGGCGGGTCCCGCGCCTGGTCACCGCCGACCCGGCTGCCGCCACCCGGTTCGCGCAGGAGGCGGTCGCGGCCGGGCACGAAGGGGTCGTCGTCAAGGACCTGTCGGCGGGATACGCGGCCGGTCGCCGCGCGGCCGCGTGGGTCAAGGTCAAACCCGTCCACACCCTCGACCTCGTCGTGCTCGCGGTGGAACCGGGGTCCGGCCGGCGCCACGGCTGGTTGTCGAACATCCACCTCGGCGCCCGTGACCCGGACACCGGCGGGTTCGTCATGTTGGGCAAGACCTTCAAGGGCATGACCGACGAGATGCTGGTCTGGCAGACACGGCGGTTCACGGAGCTGGAGGTCTCGCGGTCGGCGCACGTCGTCACGGTCCGACCCGAGCAGGTCGTCGAGATCGCCTTCGACGGACTCCAGCGTTCGACCCGCTACCCCGGTGGTGTCGCGCTGCGCTTCGCCCGGGTGCTGCGCTATCGCCACGACAAGACCCCACAGGAGGCGGACACCATCGCGATGGTGCGTGCCCTCGGTCCACCCTGAGCGTCCGGTCGGGACCGGTCCGACACGACGAGACCACTCACTCGCGGTGCTGGCAGACTCGCGGATCGTGAGGTCCACGACGAGCGGGCGGTCGATCACGTCGTTGCCCAAGGCGCACCTGCACCTGCACTTCACGGGTTCCATGCGGCCCACAACCCTGTTGGAGCTGGCCGAGGCCAATCGCGTCCGACTCCCCGCGGCGCTCAGCGGATCGCAGATGCTGACACTGTCGCACGACGAGCGGGGATGGTTCCGGTTCCAACGTCTCTACGACGCGGCCAGAGCCTGTGTGCGCACTCCCGCCGACATGCGTCGCCTCGTCCTTGAGGCGGCCGCAGACGATGCGGCCGAGGGATCGCGCTGGCTCGAACTGCAGGTCGACCCGACGTCGTACGCCGTCCACGTCGGCGGCATCACCCCCGCGCTGGAGATCGTGCTCGATGCCGCCCGGGAGGCGAGCGCCCTGACCGGGACGAGCGTGGCGATCGTGGTGGCCGCGAGCCGTATGCGCCATCCCCTCGATGCCCGGACGCTGGCCCGCCTCGCCGCCAGGTACGCGGGCGAGGGAGCAGGCACGGT
>JBPBQU010000237.1:0-4764 GCA_050955085.1 Janthinobacterium lividum
CTCCGCCGTCGCCGCGCGACAAGGGGTGCGCAGCATCGTGTCGGTGGGTATGCCCATGCCGCAACGCATCCTGGGTGGTATCAACGTCTACCGCTTCGACGAGCCACTGCTCGACCAGGACTCGGTACAGCTGCTGGAGGTCTTCGCCGGTTACGCCGCCATCGCGTTGGCCAACCACTCCCTCTATGCCTCCTCCACGGCGCTGAACGCCCACCTGCAGACCGCGATGCAGTCCCGGGCCGTCATCGAACAGGCCAAGGGCGTCCTGATGGCGCGGTTGCACTGCAGCGCCGACGAGGCGTTCCGGCAGCTGGCGACGCAGTCCCAGCACGCCAACCGCAAGCTGCGCGACCTTGCCGTGGAGATCGTCGAAGGCGCTTGAGCTCATCGTCAGGGTCGGGTCGGCGCGTCGAGCACGCGCTCCGCACGACCCGACCCTGACGCCGAGGTAGGGCGGGCTCCATGCGTGACGACGGGTCAGCCCAGGGCAGCGGCGGCGATGCGGAGGTCGGCGACGAGGCCCGCGTAGGCGCCATCGCGTTCGTCCTCGGGTGTGCGCAGCACGGCCGAGGGGTGGATCGTCCCCATGAAGGTCTTCTCACCGCGCGTCGTCATCAGCCGGAACAGCTGACCTCGATGCTTGGTGACGCGGAAGTCCTTCGGCAGCAGCGCCTTTGCCGCCGTCGCACCCAGGCATACGACCACCTCGGGGTCGACCTGGGCGAGTTCTGCGGCCAGCCACGGACGGCACGCGTTGACATGGCCCACGTCCGGGGTCGCGTGGATGCGGCGGTTTCCGGGGGCGGAGCGGGTGAAACGGAAATGCTTGACCGCATTCGTCACGTACGTGCTCGCGAGATCGATTCCCGCCTCGGCCACCGCTTGCTGCAACAACCGGCCGGCCGGGCCGACGAACGGGATCCCGCGCCGGTCCTCCTGGTCCCCGGGCTGCTCCCCCACCAGCGCGAGACGGCCGTCGACCGCCCCCGCGGAGAACACCACCTGGGTCGCGGGTTCCCAGAGTTCGCACCCGCGGCACTGCGGTGCCGCCGAGCGCAGCTCCACCACCCCGACGCCCTGGGGGACCCAGGCGCCTGCACCTGGTCTTTGCGGGCCCGATGACGGTGGCGGGCCCGATGACGGTAGCGGGCCCGATGACAGTGGGGGGGTGGATGACGGTGGCGGGGTGGATGACTCCGGGGGGGACGTCGGCACCCCACAGATGATGACGCCCCCGGATGCCCGACGCGCACCGGCCCACCCAGGCAGGGGGCCCGGGACGGCCGCGTCCCGGGCCTCCCCGCCGGATCAGCGGCCCCGGCGGGTGCCGCTCACGCTCTCGGTCACGACGTCCGCAGCGCTGCGGGCGGCACCTTTGACCTTCTTGTCCGCCCGCTTCTCCTTGAGGGACTTGCCGCTCTTCTTGACGGCGCTGTTGTGCGGGGACTTGTCCATGGTGCTCTCCAGTCCGCCCGGTTCCCCGGGCGCGGTCGCCGATGGGGCGAACGGCACCGCATGACGTCGGTTCCGGCGCGCAGACCCTTCTGGGGGACCGGGCCGACGACGGAGCTGACAGCTCCGTGCGGCGCCCCGCACACTACGCCCGAACTCCCGGCCGACAACGGGGAAATCCGTGCCGAACTGTGCCGACGCGGCTCAGAAAGCCGGAAAACCCGCGATGGGCAGGTCGTTGAGTACGGCCAGGGTCGCACTCGCCCGTCGGACCGCCCGACCGTGCTCCGCGGGGAGCACCTCGTCGAGAAACCCGTACCGGCGCACCAGTTGGGCGGTCTCCGAAGTCCGCGGGCCCAGTCGCAGATGTGACCACCAGTCCGCGATGTCCCCCCAACCGGGCGCCGACAGCGATCCCCCGAACTGCTGGACGGACAGACCCGCGCACAGGTTGGCGAAGGCGAGGCGCTGGGCCAACGGCCATCCTCCGAGCGTGCCCGTGAGGAACCCCGCACCGAACACGTCCCCGGCCCCGGTGGCGTCGAGCGCGGCCATCGTCAACCCGTCGACCTCGGCGTACTCACCGCTCGTCTGGTCGATGGCGACGGCGCCGTCCGCCCCCCTGGTCACGACCGCGACGGGCACCCGTTCCGCGAGCGCCGAGACGGCCGCTGCCGAGGTGTCGGTGCGGGTGTAGCGCATCGCCTCGATGTGGTTGGGCAGGAAGGCGTGGCAGTGCTCCAGGCCGGCGAGGACATCCGGGCTCCACTGGGTGGAGGAGTCCCAGCCGACGTCGGCGAACACCAGGGATCCCTGCGCCTCGGCGCGCAGGACCCACGGCTGCGCCTCGGCGGCGAGGTGGACGAGGCAGGACCGCGAGGCGGGGACCTCCTCGGGTTCCGGCGTCGGCGCGGGGTGCTCGTGGGTGACCATCGCCCGATCCCCCCCGTAGGCGAGCGACACCGTGACCGGGGAGTGCCAGTCGGGGGCCCGTCGTGAACTACTGAGGTCGACGCCTTCCTGTTCCCCCAACGTCTGCCAGCAGAACTCCCCGTAGGCGTCGGTGCTGAACGCCGCGGCCAGCGACGTCGACAACCCCAGCCGGGCGGTCGCGACCGCCATGTTCGCGATCCCCCCGGGGCAGGAACCCATCCCGGAGGTCCACACCTCGGTGCCCAGCGACGGTTCGGCCTCCAGGCCGGTGAAGACGATGTCGACGAACACCGTCCCGCGGACGTGGACGTCGAAGGGCTCGGTGCTCGTGGACATGCTCCGATGCTGCGCGATCACCGGAGCGCACGCAACGCCCCCGCCCGCGCGCCGTGGTGGGACGGGTGCGACATTCACCCCGTCACACCCGACGGCCCTCAGCCGAGGACCGTCGCGAACCTTTGACCGGAGGACCGAACGATGGAGTACCGGACCCTCGGGAGCAGCGGCACCGCCGTCTCCCACCTCGCACTGGGCACCATGACCTTCGGTGCCGAGACCGACCGCGAGGGTGCCTTCGCCCAGCTCGATGCCTTCCTCGCCGCCGGCGGCACCCTGGTGGACACCGCCGACGTCTACACCGACGGCACCAGCGAGGAGATCATCGGCGCCTGGTTCGCCGAGCGTCCAGCCGACGTCACCGACCGCGTGGTGCTGGCCACCAAGGGACGTTTCCCGACCTCGGCGGAACCCAACGGCCTCGGCCTCTCCCGTCGCCACCTGACCCGCGCCCTCGACGCCTCGCTGCACCGCCTCGGGGTCGACGTCGTCGACCTCTACCAGGTGCACGCCTGGGACCCGTGGACCCCGATCGAGGAGACCCTGGAAACCCTGGACGCGTTCGTACGCGCCGGGAAGGTCCACAACGTGGGGTTGTCGAACTTCACGGGCTGGCAACTGCAGAAGGCCGTGGACGCCGCCGACGCCGCCGGTCTCGTGCGCCCGGTGACGCTGCAGCCGCAGTACAGCCTGCTCGTGCGCGAGATCGAATGGGAGATCGTCCCCGCCGCGGAGGAGAACGGGCTGGGGCTGTTGCCCTGGTCACCCCTGGGCGGCGGCTGGCTCTCGGGCAAGTACACCCGCGACACCCCACCCACGGGGGAGACCCGCCTCGGGGAGAACCCGGAACGGGGGGTCGAGGCCTACGCCCGTCGTAACGCCCAGCAGCGCACCTGGGACGTCATCGACGCGGTGCAGACTGTCGCCGAGACCCGTGGCGTGAGCATGGCCCAGGTCGCGTTGGCTTGGCTGGCAGCGCAACCGGTGGTGTCCTCGGTGATCCTCGGGGCGCGAACCCTCGAGCAGCTGAGCGACAACCTCGGCTCGGCCGATCTGGAACTCGGCGCCGAGGAACTCGTCGCGCTCGACGAGGCGAGCGACCCGCAGCCGGCTGATTACCCCTACGGCGGGCCCGGCGAGACGCAGCGCAGCCGGAAACTCACCGGGGGGCGCTGACCCCACCGGGATACCGGCAGCGCGGCGTCAGCGCTCGCGCGGCTTGTCGTCTGCCGCGACGGCGTCCCGGGCCCCCAGGGGCTGCGGGGCGCCGACGGTCGTGTCGTGGTCCGTCTGCTTCTCCGACTCCGCGTTGATCTCCGCGCCGAGCAGGATCGCGTAGCTGGTGAGCCACAACCACATCAGCAGGATGACGACACCGGCCGAGGCGCCGTAGTTCTTCGCGTAGGACGTGTTACCGGCCTTGGTGACGTAGATGGAGAACCCGGCCGAGACGACGAGCCAGAGGATCGTGGCCACCGCGGCACCCACCGAGACCCACTTCAACCGCGGTGAGTTGCGATCGGGGGCGACGCGGTAGACGACCGCGAGCGCGGCGACGACGAGCCCCAGCAGCAGCACCCACCGCAGGACCGCGACCACGACGCTGACCACGGCACCCGCGCCGATCCTGGACATCACCACCGGCACCACACCGATGAAGGCGATCGCCAGCAGCATGAAGACGATGGCGCCGATCGTCAGCAGCAGGGCGGTGCCCTTGCGCCTGACGAAGCTACGGGTGTCCTTCTCGTCGTAGGCGATGTTCGTCGCGGCCATCACGTTCTCCACCCCGCTGGAGGCGCTCCACAGCGCGAGCAGGACCGCGATGACCGCGCTGAGGCCCGCCGTTGACTTGTCGCCGGAGACCTCGGTGACCTGATCGGTCACCAACTTCCTCGCGGCCTCCGGGATCGCGGAGATGCCGTTGATCTGGTCGGTGATCGTCTGCGTGTCCCCGAAGATCCCCCACACCAGGAAGGCGGCGGTCAGCGCCGGGAAGATCGCCAGGAAGGCCTTGAATGCGACACCGGCCGCGAGCAGCGG
>JBPBQU010000238.1:0-4709 GCA_050955085.1 Janthinobacterium lividum
CGAACCAGCGCCAGGCCACCACCCCCGACACCGCCGCGACGACGAGCAGCACGACCCCGCGCAGCGCGCTGCCCGCGTCGGCGACCTCCTCGAAACCCAGTACGAGCGCCGCGATCGCGACGACGCTGAGACCCAGTCCGGGCAGGTCCAGCGGCCGCCGGTGACGCTCGACGTCCGGGACGACCCGCCACGCGATCGCGAACAGCAACACACCGACGGGGACGTTGACGCCGAAGATCCAGGGCCAGCTCGCGTACTCGGTGAGCGCTCCGCCGATCAGCGGCGCCACCACGGGTGCGACGAGGGAGGGCCAGGTCAGGTAGGCGATCGCGCGTACGAGCTCCGACTTGCTCGTCCTCGCCAGCACCACCAACCGCCCGATCGGCACCATCATGGCGCCCGCGAAACCCTGGACCACCCGGGCGAGGGTCAGGGCGGCGAGCCCGGGACTCAGCGCACAGGCCAAGGAGGCCAGGGTGAAGACCAGTACGGCCGAGAGGAACACCTGACGCGCGCCCCAGCGCTGCGCGAGCCAGGCCCCCAACGGGATGAACGCGGCGACCGCGACGAGATAGGCCGTGATGGTGATGCTGACCTCCGCCGGGGGCACCCCGAAACCGGTCGCGATGGAGGGCGTCGCGGTCGATAGGATCGTCGCGTCGAGGTTCTCCATGAAGAAGGCGCCGGCGACGACAAGGGCCACGGGCCTCGACCAGCCACCCGTCACCGGGATTTGCACTCGCACCCCGTGACCTTAGGCGCGCGGGCGGTGCCGACGCCCTCAGACCCCGATGGACCTGTGGGTGGGTCGTCTTTTCCCGGTGACCGGCGACCCGCCGCGCGCCGCACCTTCGTCGGCGTAGCGACGCAACCACCCCAGGACGTCCGGGGCGGGCATCGGCCGGGCGTGGTGGAACCCCTGGGTCTCGTCGACGTCGAGATCCGCCAACCGTTGCAGGGTGGCGTCGTCGTCGACGCCTTCCACGATGAGGCGCAGTCCGAGGGAGTGGGCGAGCTCTGCGGTGCCGGCGACGATCGCGGCGGTACGGGCATCACTGGTCAACCGCCCGGTGAACGACTGATCGAGTTTCAGTTCGATGGCCGGCAGGTCCTGGAGATAGGCGAGGCTGGAGTAACCCGTTCCGTAGTCGTCGATGCTGACACCCACACCCCGGGCGACGAACTCGTCGATCGTGGCCCGACTGCGAGCCGGATCCCGCATCAGGGTGGTTTCGGTGATCTCCAGGACCAGCGCGGACGCGGACAACCCGGTCTCGAGCAGGACCTCGTCGAGGAACAGCGGGAGGCCGGAGTTGAGCAGGCAACTGGCCGTCAGGTTCACCGCGATCCGCAGCGGCCAACCGGCATCGCGCCAGACGACGGCTTCGGTGGCGGCCTGCCGCAGGACGGTCGCGGTGAGCTCGGCCATCATCCCGTGGGTCTCGGCCAGATCCAGGAAGTGCGCGGGTGCCAGCAGTCCCCTCTCGGGATGCTGCCAGCGCACCAACGCCTCCATCCCGACGACGCGGCCGGTGCGGATGTCCACCTGGGGCTGGTAGTAGGTGATGAGTTCTCCGGCGGGGATGGCGGCGCGCAGCTCCGCCACCCGTTCGAGTCGTCGACGGGCGTCGTGTCCGGTGGCCTCGTCGTAGGCGGCGACGCCCCCACCGCCCCGTTTCGCGGTGTACATCGCGGTGTCGGCCTGCCGCAACAGTTCGGTGGCCGCCTCGGCACCCACCCCGACCGCCGTCGTGACGGTCGGCGTGGGTCCGGTCTCGGGGCGGAACGGCCAGGTGGCGGTGCCGATGCTGGCACCGATCTGGGCGTGCACCGATTCGAGGCGGAAGGGGGTGCTCAGGGCGCGCAGCAGGTGCTCGGCCACGTCCTGGGCCTTGGACGCGTCCGCACCGCGGAGCACGACGGCGAACTCGTCACCGCCCAGTCGGGCCAGCAGGATCCCGTCGGGGACGACGCCGGCCATGCGGAGCGCGACCTGGCGCAACAGTGCGTCGCCCTGCTCGTGCCCCAGGCTGTCGTTGACATCCTTGAAGTGATCCAGATCGATCAACAGCAGTCCGAGCGTCGTCGGAGTGATCTCACGGGAGACCGAGGAACGTCGCCAGGCGGAACGGGCTGGGTCCTGGGAACCGGTGAGCATGGCGAGGTGCTCGGTGAGGGCACGACGGTTGGCCAACCCCGTCAGGTCGTCGGTGAGGGCCTGTTGACGACTGCCGACGAGGCGCAACACCTCCAGGAAGACCAGGACGATCTTGATGCCGATCACCACCAGGGTCGTCAGGGCCAGGAACCCGGCGGCGACCGGCAGGGGCGAGTGCAGGTGCCAGGCGAGCAGGGCGAGAGCGCCCAGGAGCCCGACCGCTGGAGCCACCATGACGACCCAGCCCTCCATCACGGTGCGTCCCACGCACTCGCTGGGCCACCAGGCGGCCGCGGCCAGCAGCAGCACCACCGTGAACCGTCCGGTGGCGACGAACGCCGCGATCACGGGGTGGGAGCCGGCTGCCGGCACCAGCTCGCCGAGAACCGTGGCGGTGGCGACGTCACTGAGCAGGAGCAGGGTGAAACCGGCGACGACCAGGACCAGCCGCGGCTCGACCCGCCAGCCGACCAGGCGGGCGTGGGTGATGACGAAACCCAGCATGAGCAGGTCGAGCGCTACTCGCGCCGCCAGCGCGAACACCGCGGTGGACTCCGCACCGGGAGCGACGGGCAGGGCAGGCAGGACCACCCCATTGACCACGGCCATCAGCAGGGTCGTGATCAACACCCCGTCCAGCCACGCGCTGGGCAGCACCCGGCGCACCCGCTGACGCAGCAGGGCCAGCTGCCCGGCGTAGAGCAACGGATAGGCGACGAGCGCCAGGATCGATCCCCTGATCCCCGAGGGCGGGGAGAGATCCGTGCCCCAGAGCACACCCTTGTCGGACGTCAACGATCCGATCGTCTGGGACAGCACCACGAGGCTCACCCCGGCCGCCACCAGCAGCCAGGGCACGCGTTCGAGCCCGGCCCGGACCGCCCGGGTCACGAGCAGGACGAGCGCGGCGACCGTGCAGACCAGGTACCCCAACGCCGTCGCCGTGGTCGCGGCGCGCAGGGGTAGCACCGCGGGGAGCACGAGCAGGGCGGCGAACATCACCGGCGGAGCTATCAGGAGCACCGGCCAGCCCCGAGGGGGTACGGCACCGTCCCCCGCGGTGCTGCCCTGGGAGCCGGATCTCCACGTCCGGCCGGGGTCCGTCATCTGGAGGCTGCGCTTGGACGGGCCCAGCCCGTCAGCGGGGTCACCGAACTGCGCACAGGGTGCGACAACGGCCCCGGCAGCAGGCGCTGGATGACGCTCGACCGGGACAACCGCACAAGGAGCTCCTGGGATCGCAGAGGTGTCCGGCATGGACGCCGGACTCTCTCTCGACCGTGCGACCTCTCATCTTGAGACCGACTGGACTGACGCCACCCGATCGGGCGAACACCCCGGCCAGGTCATCGACGGACGCCGGGCACCCCGACGGGCCCGTTCACCGCCGGGCGCTCAGAATTCCCAGTCCTCGTCCTCGGTCGAGACGGCCTTGCCGATGACGTAGCTGGACCCGGAACCCGAGAAGAAGTCGTGGTTCTCGTCGGCGTTGGGTGAGAGCGCAGACAGGATCGACGCGTCCACCTTGGTCATGTCGGCGGGGAACATGCCCTCGTAGCCGAGGTTCATCAGCGCCTTGTTGGCGTTGTAGTGCAGGAACGTCTTGACGTCCTCGGTGAGCCCGACGCCGTCGTAGAGATCGGCGGAGTACTTGCACTCGTTGTCGTAGAGCTCGAAGAGCAACTCGAACGTGTAGTCCTTGAGCTCGTCCCGTCGCACCTGGTCGACGCGTTCGAGACCCCGCTGGTACTTGTAGCCGATGTAGTACCCGTGGACGGCCTCGTCGCGGATGATCAACCGGATGAGGTCGGCCGTGTTGGTCAGCTGGGCCCGGCTGGAGAAGTGCATGGGCAGGAAGAACCCGGAATAGAAGAGGAACGACTCGAGCAGGGTCGAAGCGATCTTCCGCTTGAGCGGATCGTCACCGTGGTAGTACTCCAGCACGATGGACGCCTTGCGCTGCAGTGCCTCGTTGTCCTCCGACCAGCTGAACGCGTCGTCGATCTCCCGCGTCGAGGCAAGGGTCGAGAAGATCGAGGAGTAGCTGCGGGCATGCACCGACTCCATGAACGCGATGTTCGTGTAGACGGCTTCCTCGTGCGAGGTCAGCGCGTCCGGGATGAGCGACACGGCGCCGACGGTGCCCTGAATGGTGTCCAGCAGCGTCAGACCGGTGAACACCCGCATCGTGAGCGTGCGCTCCTCGGGGCTGAGGTTCTGCCACGACTGCACGTCGTTGGACAGCGGCACCTTCTCGGGCAGCCAGAAGTTTCCCGTCAGGCGGTTCCAGACCTCGAGGTCCTTGTCGTCGACGACGCGGTTCCAGTTGATCGCGTTGACGCGATCCATGAGCTTGAGCTTGTCCACGATTCCTCTTCCCGGGCCTTCTCGGAGCAGCGCGACACTCAGAGCATGCAGCTGACACAGCCCTGGACCTCGGTGCCTTCGAGCGCCATCTGACGGATGCGCACGTAGTAGATGGTCTTGATGCCCTTGCGCCAGGCGTAGATCTGCGCGCGGTTGATGTCGCGGGTCGTGGCGGTGTCCTTGA
>JBPBQU010000239.1:0-4663 GCA_050955085.1 Janthinobacterium lividum
TGGTTGACCCGGTAGCGGATCGCGAACACCGCCAGCAACCACCCGACGAGCGCACCGGCGAGGACGGCCGCGAGCACACCCACCCCGAGGTTGCCGACCATGGTGGCGACCAGGGCGCCCGCGAAGGCGCCCGCGAGGAACTGGCCCTCGATCGCGACGTTGACCACGCCGGAACGCTCCCCCAGGACACCAGCGAGGGCACCGAGGATGAGTGGGGTCGCCAGGAACACCGTCTGCTGCAGCAGCTCCACCACGTCGATCGAGGCACCCGGGCCGCCGCTCATCGCCCAGCACAGGAACGCGAGGACGAAGAACAGGACGGTGACGCCGACGAGTAGCGGAGTGCGCTTGAGCCGGAACCCCTTGACGATCTGGAACACCCCGAGGGCGATCACCAGCGCGCCGAGCACGGCGGGCGTGAGCGTCCCCGCGACGGTGAGGTCCGGCAAGGTGACCGAGGCGCCGCCACTGAAGCGGAACGTCGCGTCCTCGGTTCCGGACCCGAGCCCCCAGCCCAGCAGCGCGACGAGTCCGACGAGGATCAGCACCGCCCCGGTGCCGATCCGGCGCCGCAGGCTGGCGCGCGGTTCGACGACAGCGTGCTCGACGATTGCGGCGGGAACCTCCGCGGACGTCGTACTCATCGGGTCCACCCCCCGGCGAGTTCGCTGCCCACAGCGGCACCGCCGCCCGCGCGGAGGCGGAAGACGGCCCGCACCAGGGCGGGCGCGGCGATGAACAGCACGATGAGCGCCTGCAGGACACCCACGAGGTCGACGGGAACCCCCGTGGAGGACTGCATCTGCACGGAGCCCGCCCGCATCCCACCGAACAGCAGGCCGGCCGCGATGACCCCGTAGGGGTTGTTCCGCCCCAGCAGGGCGACGGTGATGGCGTCGAAGCCGATGTTCCCGGCCACGCTTCCCGTGACGCTGTGGGTGACCCCGAGCACCTGCGAGGCTCCGGCCAGCCCGGCGAGACCCCCCGCGAGCGCCATCGCGCTCACCTGCAGGCGACCGACCCCCATGCCCGCGGTCCGCGCCGCGTTCGGGTTCGCCCCGACCGCCCGCAACCGGAACCCGAGGCGGGAACGCTCGAACAGCCACCACACGCCCACTGCCGCGAGGACCGCCAGGACCAGTCCGAGATGCACGCGCAGCGACGAGCCGAGCAGCGGTGGCAACTGGGCGGAGGAGGCGACCTCGCTCGAGATGGCCTGCCCGTAAGGCGGGCGCTGGAAACCGTGGACCCCGAGCAGGAAGGTGAGCAGGTTGACCGCGACGTAGTTGAGCATGATCGTGGTGATGACCTCGTGGGCCCCGGTGCGGGCCTTCAACAACCCGACGATCCCACCCCAGAGCAACCCGCCGGCGACGCCGGCCACCAGGGCCGCGATCAGGTGCAGGACGACGGGCAGGTCCACACTGAAACCGACCCAGGCCGCGAAGATCGCACCGAGGATGATCTGACCCTGCGCACCGATGTTGAACAGTCCCACCCGGAACGACAGGGCGACCGCGAGCCCGGTGAGGATCAGCGGCGTCGCGTTGACCAGGGTCTCCGAGATCGGGCTGAGGGCCTGGATCCCCGAGAAGTTGGGGTTGTAGACCGCTCCCTGCAGCAGGGCCAGGTACGCGTCGCGCACCGAGTACCAGGCGTTGGAGAAGAAGTCCCACGGGTAGCTGAAGAAGTACCCGGCCGCGGCGCGGGACTGTTCGTCGCCGATGACGATGAGGACCGCCCCGACGACGAGCGCGGAGAGGACCGCGAAGATCGTGACCAGCCAGCTGCCGCCCCAGAAGAACCGGCGACGGGGTCGCTGCGCCTCATCCCCCGGGGTGGGTCTCGCGAGTGACGTGGGCGAACTCACGGATGGTTTCCTTTCGTAGCTGCCGGGCCGTCGACGTCACCGGCGTGCGCCCCGGCCATCAGCAGACCGAGTTCCTCCTGCGTCGCGTCCGGACCGACCTCGCCCGCGATGCGCCCGCGATAGACCACGACGATCCGGTCGGCCAGCGCCCGCACCTCGTCGAGCTCGGTGGAGACGAGAAGCACCGCGGCACCCTTGTCCCGCTCGGCGACGATGCGCTGGTGCACGAACTCCTGACTGCCGACGTCGACCCCGCGGGTGGGCTGGGCGACGACGAGGAGTTTGAGGTCGCGCGTCATCTCCCGCGCGAGCACGACCTTCTGCTGGTTGCCACCCGACAACGTCGAGACGGTGGCCTGCGCCGACGGGGTGCGGATGTCGAACTCCGCGACCCGGGCGTCGGCGTTGCGGCGCACCGACTCGCGATTCAGGCTTGGTCCCGCGGCGAAACGCGGGGAGTCGACGAGATCCAGGACGAGGTTCTCGGCGATGCTGAACGAGGCGACCAGGCCGTCGTGGAGGCGGTCCTCGGGGACGTAACCGACGCCGAGGCGGAGGATGTCCGCGATGGCGAGACCGGTGGTCTCGCGGCCGGCGATGCGGACACTGCCCGAATCGATGTGCTGCAGACCCATGATCGCCCGGGTGAGCTCCGTCTGGCCGTTGCCGTCGACACCCGCGATCGCGAGGACCTCACCCGCATGCACCTGCAGGCTCATGTCGTCGAGCAGGACGGTGCCTGCCGCGTCGGTGACGCGCACGTCGGACATCGCCAGCACCTCGGCTCCGGGCCGGGCGGGGGCCTTGTCGACGCGGAGACGGACGTCGCGTCCGACCATCAGCGCCGCGAGTTCCTCGGCGGACGCGCTCGGGAGGGCTTCCCCCACGACGCGCCCGCGCCGGATCACGGTGATGCGGTCGGCGACGGCCTTGACCTCGCGCAGTTTGTGGGTGATGAACACGATCGAGGTGCCGGAGTCGGCGAGTTCGCGCATGACGCGCATGAGGTCGTCGGTCTCGGCCGGGGTGAGCACGGCCGTGGGTTCGTCGAGGACGAGGACCTTGGCCTTGCGCAGCAACGCCTTGACGATCTCCACACGCTGCTGGACACCGACGGCGAGGTCGGCGACGAACGCGTCCGGCGGGATGGCCAACCCGAAGCGTTCGGAGGTCTCCACCACTCTCGCCCGCGCCCGGCGGCGGTCGAGGAAACCCATGGCCTTGGTGAGCTCGTCGCCGAGGACGACGTTCTCGGTCGCGGTGAACGTCGGGACGAGCATGAAGTGCTGGTGCACCATGCCGATCCCGTGCGCCATCGCCTCCCCGGGTGAGGAGAACCGGACGGGTTCGCCGTCCACCAGGATCTCCCCCTCGTCGGGGGTGTAGAGGCCGTACAACACGTTCATCAACGTGCTCTTGCCGGCGCCGTTCTCACCCAGGAGGGCGTGGATCTCCCCCTCCCGGACGGTCAGATCGATCCCGTCGTTGGCGACGAGGGACCCGAAGCGCTTGGTGATGCCCCGTAGTTCCAGCTCCACGTGCGCGTCGTTCCCCTCGTCGCCCTCAGCGTCTTCTCGGCCGGTTGCGCCCGGGTCAGCCGGCCTTGATGGCGCTCGGAGAGGTGATCGCGATGGAACCGTCGATGATCCCGGCCTTCACGGTGTCCAGCTCGGACTTCATCTCGGCCGGCACCTGCGCGTCCCACTGGTTGAAGGGGGCCAGCCCGGTGCCGTCGTTCTTCAGGTTGCCGGTGTAGGAACCTGTCGGCGCCTTGCCGTCGGCCGCGGCCAGCGTGTATTCCTGCACCGCGTCGGTGAGGTTCTTCGTCACCGAGGAGATGAAGTACGAGCAGTACTGCGACGCGCTGACGCAGCCGTCGGTGTCCACCCAGATGAGGTTCAGCGAACCACCGGCGGCCTCGGCCGCGGCCCCCGCACCCAGACCGGCCTGACCGGCGACGGGCATGACGATGTCGGCGCCCTGGGCCGCGAAGGTCTCGGTGATCGAGCGGCCGGCGGCCTGGTCGACGAAGGAGTTGGCGAACGTGCCGCCGTCGGGGTTCTTCTCGTCCCAGCCGAGAACCTTGACGCTCTTGCCCTTCTGGGAGTTGTAGTACTGCACGCCCTCCCAGAAACCGTCCATGTAGATGGTGACCGGCGGGATGGGCAGACCGCCCCAGGTGCCGACCGTCCCGGTCTTGCTCATGCCGGCCGCGAGGTAACCCCCGAGGAAACCACCCTCGGCGGTGTTGTACTGGAACCCGTAGACGTTGTCCGCGACCGGCGAGGAGTCGATCTCGGCGAACTTCTGCTCCGGGTTCGCCTCGGCGACCTCCTTGACCGCGTCGGACATGAGCCCACCGACGGCCACGATGGTGCCGCAGCCCTTGCCGACCTCGGTCGTGAGGTTCGGGACGTAGTCCGCATCGCTGTTGGAGGGCACGTAGGAGATGTCGACCGCCGGGTTCTGCTCCTTCGCCGCAGTGAAACCGGCGTAGGCGGACTGGTTGAAGGAGCGGTCGTCGACGCCACCGGTGTCGAGCACCATGCAGGCTGCGAAGGCGTCGCTGCTGGCGGAGGCGCTGCCGCTGGAGGCAGAGCCACCGGGCGTCGCGGTGTCGTCGGGGCGGCTGCCGCAGGACGTGAGCAGCAGCGCCGCGACGCCGACGGCGGCGGCGGGAGCCAGGCGAGAGAACTTCGTCATGGGTGGATCCTCCAGGTCGTGCGGGGTGGCCCGGTCGCTCAGCTCGTCGCGTGTCGCGGCAGTTAGGCGAACGCGCGGCCATCGTATGGT
>JBPBQU010000240.1:0-4641 GCA_050955085.1 Janthinobacterium lividum
TGGACGGTTACGCGGCAGTGTCCGGGATCGATCCGCGCACCGAGGGCAGCGCCGCAGCGGTCCTGCTCGCGGCCCTCGAACTGGACAAGGCCCTCTACGAGGTCGTCTACGAAGCCCGCAACCGGCCGGCCTGGCTGCGGATCCCGCTGGACGCCGTCCACCGACTCGTCGCGTGACGCGACTGAAGAGGCACGCCCCGACCATCACCAGGAGACTGCCCGACATGTCGAGTGAAGCGCCCATCCCCGCACCCGTCGACGCGGACGACCTGGCCCGGGCCGCGGCCGGGGCGCACTGGTCACCGCATTCCGTGCTGGGGGCCCACCAGCACGGGGACGCGATGACCTACCGCGTGCTCAAACCGTTCGCCTCGAGCGTCTCCGTCGTCACCGAGGACGGCTCCCGGGTCGGCCTCGTCCACGAATACGACGGCATCTGGGTCGGTGTGCAGAACGGGGGGACCCTCGGTGACTACCGCATCGAGGTCAGCTACCCGGAGGGTGAACCCGTCACGGTCGACGACCCCTACCGTTTCCTCCCGACGGTCGGCGAGGTCGACCTGCACCTCATCAACGAAG
Source organism: Janthinobacterium lividum (assembly GCA_050955085.1). GTDB lineage: Bacteria > Actinomycetota > Actinomycetes > Actinomycetales > Kineococcaceae > Kineococcus. The sequence goes on from JBPBQU010000240.1 coordinate 579, forward strand.
GTCGTCACGAGGAGCTGTGGAACGTCCTCGGGGCGCACGTCCGGCAGTGGGAGGGCCCGATGGGTCCCGTCGCCGGGACGTCGTTCGCGGTGTGGGCACCCAACGCGCATGCCGTCCGAGTGGTGGGTGATCACAACCACTGGAACGGGCGCACCGACGGTATGCGCTCCCTGGGTTCCTCGGGTGTCTGGGAGATCTTCGTCCCCGGCGTTGTGGCGGGGTCGCGCTACAAGTTCGAGATCCTCGGTGCCGACGACCACTGGCGGCAGAAGGCCGACCCGATGGCCCAGGCCGCCGAGGTCCCGCCGGCCACCGCGTCGGTGGTGACGGAGTCCAGCTACGAGTGGTCCGACTCGGGGTGGATGAAGGCCCGCGCGGCGAGCGACCCGCACAGCGGCCCGGTGTCGGTGTACGAGGTCCACCTCGGTTCGTGGAAGGTGGGGCTGGGTTATCGGGAACTGGCCGCCGAACTCACGACCTACGTCGCCGAGGCGGGGTTCACCCACGTCGAACTCCTGCCGGTCATGGAGCACCCGTTCGGTGGTTCCTGGGGTTACCAGGTGTCGTCCTACTTCGCGCCGACGTCCCGTTTCGGATCCCCCGACGAATTCCGTTTCCTCGTCGACTCGCTGCACCAGGCGGGCATCGGGGTCATCATCGACTGGGTCCCGGGACACTTCCCCAAGGACGACTTCGCCCTCGGCCGCTTCGACGGCACCGCGCTCTACGAACACCCGGACCCTCGCAAGGGTGAGCAGATGGACTGGGGTACCTACGTCTTCGACTTCGGTCGCAGCGAGGTCCGCAACTTCCTGGTCGCCTCCGGGTTGTACTGGCTCGAGGAGTTCCACGCCGACGGCCTGCGCGTCGACGCCGTCGCGTCCATGCTCTACCTCGACTACTCGCGCAAGGACGGCGAGTGGATCCCGAACGTGCACGGGGGCCGGGAGAACCTGGAGGCGATCAGCTTCCTGCAGGAGGCGAACGCCACCGCGTACAAGCGCACCCCGGGGATCATGATGATCGCCGAGGAGTCCACCGCGTTCCCGCAGGTCACCGGACCGACGAGCGCCGGTGGCCTGGGGTTCGGGCTGAAGTGGAACATGGGGTGGATGCACGACTCGTTGTCCTACCTCGCCCAGGAGCCCGTCAACCGGCAGTACCACCACAACGAGCTGACCTTCAGCATCATGTACGCGTTCAGCGAGAACTACCTCCTGCCCATCTCGCACGACGAGGTCGTGCACGGCAAGGGATCGCTGGTGCGCAAGATGCCGGGGGATCGCTGGCAGCAGTTGGCCAACGTCCGCGCCTACCTGGCGTACATGTGGTCCCACCCGGGCAAGCAGTTGCTGTTCATGGGTTCCGAGCTGGGCCAGGAGGCCGAGTGGTCGGAGTCGCGCTCACTCGACTGGTGGCTGCTGGACAACCCGTGGCACCGTGGGTTGCTCTCCTGCGTGTCGGCGCTCAACGCGACCTACAAGGCGCACCCCGAGCTGTGGTCGAACGACTTCGGCCACGAGGGTTTCGCCTGGATCGACGGCGGGGACCGCCAGCGCAACCTCTTCTCCTACGTGCGGCGCTCCGTCGACGGTTCCCCCCTCGTCGCCGTGATCAACTTTTCCGGCAGCCCCTACGAGGACTTCCGGCTCGGACTGCCCTTGGGTGGTACGTGGAAGGAGATCCTCAACACCGACGCCGAGGAGTTCGCCGGGTCCGGTGTCGTGAACACCACGCCCATCGTCACCGAGGACGTGGCCTGGAACGGTCAGCAGTTCTCCGCGACGCTGCGCATCCCCCCGCTCGGTGCCACCTGGCTCGTCCCGGCCTGAGCCTGCTCCTGCACCATCCGGCCCGTTGTCACCCCGTCCCGCGTGGTGGCAACGGTGGGAGCGCGCCAGGAGTCGTCCGGGGTCGTGAGCACCCTGCAGCCAGGACACGGCCCGTCCCCGCCGACAGTGCGACCAGCCCGCCGACGCCCCACGATGAAGGTCACCGTCTCCCGTGGCCTTTCTCGCGGTCACAGGGGCGATCGTCCACCTGACGAGCAGCTGGCGTGACGACCGGAGGGCCCGGACTCTCGTCCGGGCCCTCCGGTGGTGGACGTAGCGACCGCGCGGCCAGGAATCGGCCTGAGGTCACGGCGGTCCAGGTCACGGCGCGCTCAGGTCACGGCGCGCTCAGACCATGGCGAACTTCTGGGCGGGGGTCCCGTTGCAGTCCCAGATCTGCAATCGGGTTCCATTCGAGGTGGCTCCCGAGGGGGAGTCGGTGCATCGACCAGTCGTCGGGTTCTTCAACGAACCGTCGGACTGCGACACCCAGTTCTGATAACCCCCACCATTGCAGTTCGCGAGCTGCAGTTTCACTCCCGCGGCGTTCACCCCACCGGCCACGTCCAGGCACCTGCCCAGGGTCCGCAAGGTCTGCCCACTCCACGTCCAGTGCTGGTCCTTGGCTGCGACCTGGCAGTTCCACAACTGAACCGCCGAACCGTCCCCACCGCTGTCGTCACCGGCCACGTCCACACACTTCCCACCGGGCCCGACGACAGTGCGACCGGCCACCGAGCCGGTGGGCCCTGAACTCGAACCGGACTTGTTGTAGACGGACACCGAGTCGATGACGAGTTTGCCACCGGAGACCGTCGCGGACGTCGGACCACCACCGAAGGCGTTGGGGAAACCCCCGCCTATCGCCAGGTCGTAGATGATGAAGAATGGGTGATCGATAGCGTCGGCCCAGGTCGTGGCGTCGACGGCCGTCGCTTCGAGGGTGTAGAAGTTACTGCCGTCGAGATAGAAGCGAACTTCCTCCGGTGACGTCGAACGATCGATCTCCACGGCGTAGTCGTGGAAGCCGGTCTGGCAACCGGCGCAGGAGCGCTCACCCGAGCCGAGACCGGTGGATTCGTTGCACGGCCCACCGGGGTTGACGCCGCAGTGGACGGTGGCGAAATGCGAACTGCGCCCGTTGATGTCCTCCATGATGTCGATCTCCCCGGCCTTCGGCCAAACGACCCCGGAGCGCAACGGGGCACCCAGCATCCAGAACGCCGGCCAGTACCCCATACCGTTCGTGGTAGTCACGTCGGGTTGCCGGAGGACGGACTCCATGCGCACCACCCCACCCGCGGTGGCCCCGAAGGTCGCCGCCTGGGTCTCCACCCGACCAGAGGTCCACCCACTGCCCGGGTCGGAACCGGAGTGCGACGCCTTCAACACCAGATGTCCCTGACCGTCGTGGTAGACGTTCGAGGTGCTGCTGGTCATCGTCTCGATCTCCCCGGTGCCGAAGCTGCTGCCGGGCCCGGTGTCGTACTTCCACACGAACTGGTCGATGCCGGTGCCTGCGGCGCCGTTGAAGTCATCACTCCAGGTCAGCGCGAAACCTGGTGGCGCGACCGGTACGGCGGCCTGCGCGCTCTGCGGCGTCACCAGCATGGTCACCGCCGCGGGAAGGACGGCGGTGGTGAGGAGTGCGGCCATTCTCCTCCACATGCGGCCATGGAACGCGGACGTCGAGGACAACATGGGTGAACCTCCGGGTGTCAAAAGGGGAAACCGGGGTGAACGGGCCGTACTACCCCTGGCGTCCGGACGGGCGACGGGTCGAGGACCCGCGCACGTCGGATGCCAGTTCTGCCTCCGCGAACGGCGCCACTGACGGAGAACTCTGGTGAGACCAGGTGCGGTGCCCGGTCGATGGGTGCAGAACCCCGGCACGTTGCCCAACTCGTCAGCACCCTTGCAACGAGCCAGATTCGATCACACCAGGTTGCCGTGCGCCTGCGGGTTCGCAGTCGCATCTTGGTCAGGCTCCATCATGCTCCGCCTAGCTCCGTCACGCCTGCCTACGGCATGGCCGAGCTCCGCCGTGGAGATCGTGGGTACCGGGGTCCTCGACCGTGCGGGTTCCAGGAGACGACTGACGACGCCATTGTCGTCACCGGGGACACGCTGAGCGCCGAACGGTCTACAGGTGGCGATCACATGATCTACGCGGAACTGCCGTGGCCCTGGAACGGAGAGGAGCCGATATGAGGTGAACAATCCCGGCTCCC
>JBPBQU010000241.1:0-4595 GCA_050955085.1 Janthinobacterium lividum
GCAGTACCCGCGATCAGGGGTGACGTTGACCTCGACGGTCTCCTCGGCGAGACCGAGCAACGCGAGGGCGTCCTGACCGGGGGCCACCTCGACGTCCGGAAGGGCTTGCGAGAGCAAGATGATGCCGTCGTGGTCGGTGCCGAGCCCGAGTTCGCGCGACGAGCAGATCATCCCGTCCGAGACGTGGCCGTAGGTCTTGCGGGCGGCGATCGCGAAATCCCCCGGCAACACGGCACCGGGGAGCGCGACCACCACGAGGTCACCGACCCCGAAGTTGTGCGCCCCGCAGACGATCCCGCGGTTGCCCTCGGGGCCGTTGTGCCCGGCCCCCACGTCGAGGTGGCACCAGTTGATCGTCTTGCCGTTCTTCTGCGGCTCGGGGGTGAGGTCGAGGACACGAGCCACCACGAGGGGTCCGCTCACCCCGGAGGTGTGGATGCCCTCCTCCTCCAGCCCCACGCGCACCAGCGCAGCGGCCACGTCGGCCCCGCTCGTGCCGGGTTCGAGGTCCACGTGCTCGGCCAGCCAGCTCATCGGAACCCGCATCAGAGCGTCTCCTCCCCCGTCGCGGTACCCGGATCGTCGCCGCCCCCGAGAACACCGCCGAGCACGTCGGCCACCCCGGAGGCGGAGAGGTCCTCCACGCCGAAAACCCGGCTGAACCGCACGTCGCCCTCCACCATGTCGCGCATGTCCGTCACCCCGTTGCGGAACATCAATGTCCGTTCGATCCCCATCCCGAACGCGAAACCCTGGTAGCGCTCGGGATCCACACCACAGGCACGCAGCACGTCCGGGTTGACCATTCCGCAACCACCCCATTCGATCCAACCGCGTTCCGCATCGCGCCCCAGCGAGAAGCGCAGATCGAGTTCGGCGCTGGGTTCGGTGAACGGGAAGAACGCCGGGCGCCACCGCGTCTCGACGGCATCGCCGAACATGGCCCGCGCGAAGTGGTCCAACGTGCCCTTGAGGTTGGCCATGGTCAGCCCCTCGTCGATGGCGATGCCCTCGAGCTGGTGGAACACCGGGGTGTGCGTCGCGTCGAGCTCGTCGGTGCGGAACACCTTGCCCGGGCAGACCACGTAGAGCGGAACCCCGCGGGTCAGCAACGAACGGGCCTGGACGGGCGAGGTGTGCGTGCGCAACACGAGACCCGACGCGGCGCCACCCTTCTCGTCGGCGACGAAGAACGTGTCCTGCATCTGCCGCGCGGGGTGGTCGACGTCGAAGTTGAGCGCATCGAAGTTGAACCACTCGGCCTCGACCTCGGGGCCCTCCGCGACCTCCCAGCCCATGGCCGTGAAGACGTCCGCCACCCGGTCCATCAGCAGCGGCAACGGGTGACGCGCACCGCGTTGCGCCCGGCGCAGGGGCAACGTGACGTCGACGACCTCCGCACGCAGGACGCGTTCCTCGTGCTCGGCCTGCAACACCTCGGTGCGCGCGGCCAGCGCCTGGTTGAGCCGACCGCGGGCCGCACCGACGCGCTTGCCCGCAGCCGCTTTCGCCGGCCCCGGCAGAGCGGCGATCGCGCGGTTGGCCAGCGCCAGCGGGCTGCGGTCCCCGGCGTGCGTGAGGCGGGCGGTCTTGAGCTCGTCGAGGTCGGCGGCCGCGGCGACGGCGGTGAGTGCGGCGTCGAGGGCGGCCTGCACGGCCTCCTCCTCCACCGAACCCGCGCCGGCGGCGGTCTCGTCGGGCATCGGGTCGGACATCGGGTGTGGCGTCTCCCTCGTCGGTGCGGCCCGGGTCGATCTCGGGCCCGCACCGATCCTCCCAGACCGGGGAGGACGTCTCTCCCGGGTTCGCTCAGAGCCCGACGTCGGGTGGGGCGCCGCCCGGGAGGCGGACCCGGAAACGCGCCCCACCCGCCGGTGCGGCGTCGACCTCGATGTCGCCACCATGGGCCTCGACGAGGCCACGCGTCACGTACAGGCCCAGTCCCGTGCCGCTGCGCCGACCACCGCGCCAGAATTTGGAGAAGACGTAGGGGCGGTTCTCCGCCGCGATCCCCTCACCCGCGTCGTCGACGGTGAGCACGAGTTCGTCCGCGTCGGCGACGAGGGAGATCCGTATCGTGCCGGCACCGTGGCGCACGGCGTTGTCGATGAGGTTCGTGACGACCTGGGCCATCCGGTCGGGGTCGGCCCACAGTTCCGGCAGATCCGGGCCCACCTGGAGGTCGAAGCGGTCGTCGTCGTACCCCGCGACGCACAGGCGCTCGACGTGCTCGCGGACCAGGACCGCGAGGTCCATCGGACGGCGGTGCACCGTGAGGCGACCGGCGTCGACGCGGGAGACGTCCAGCAGGTCACCCACCAGACGGGAGACACGCTCGGCGTCGGACTGGACCGTGGTGAGCATGTAGCGCTTCTGATCGTCGGTGAAACGGTCCCACTTGCGCAGCAGGGTCGCTGTGAACTGCCGCACGGAGGTCAGCGGTGAGCGCAGTTCGTGCGCGACCGTCGCGATCAGGCTGCCCGCGTCGGACTCCGCGCGCCGACGTTGCTCGGTGCCGCGCAACGCGATCACCACGTGCTGCAGGGTGCGCTCGGAGGAACGGACGTAACGGGTCGTCACCAGGAGCTCGGTGCCACCGGGCAACAGGAACATCTGCTCGGGAGTCACCAGCTGCTCCCGTCTCGCGGGCCCGGTGTCGCCACCGGGAACCTGGTGCCATTCCGGTCCGGCCACGTCCCACCAGCGTCGACCGGAGGTGTCCTGCAACGGCAGCGCGCGCCGTACGTGGAGGCCTACGAGCTCCGCACGGGCGCGCCCCAGCAGGGCCTCGGCCGCGGAGTTCGCGGCCCGGATCAGCCCATCGGGAGCGACGAGGACCACGCCGTCGGGCAGGTCGTCCAAGGCGACCTGGAGGGTCACGACCGGATCGCTCCCCGAGGCACCGTCGCCCCGGGCACGGCGGGGCAGACCGCCGGCATGACGGCCCCGGCGCTCCCCCTCACCCGTGGCACGCAAGCGAGGTTAGGCCATCGCCACCCCGGATTCCGGACGCCGAGCGGACGACGCGGGGTCGGGCCGGGAACGGGGTCGATGCCGGCGCAGTGCTCAGCGCGAACGCCGTTGCGCCCGCGCACTGGCGTAGAGGCAGACCACAGCCGCGGTCGCCAGGTTGAGGCTCTCCGCGCGCCCGTGCAGCGGGACCCGGACCACCGCATCGGCTCCGGCACGGCCGAGCTCGTCGAGACCGGCCGCCTCGTTGCCGAAAACCCAGGCGGTGCGGGCACGTAGGTCCACCGCCGCCGGGGTGCCCGCGACGGCGTGGTCGGCGAGGTCGTCGAGGTCGAACTCACCGCCACCGTCCGCTGCGAGGACGGTGCACCCGTTCTCGCGCAACGCCGTCAACGCCTCGTCCAACGCAACCCCCACGACCACGGGGAGGTGGAAGAGGCTGCCCGCGGTGGAGCGGACGCACTTGGGGTTGAAGATGTCCACGCTGCCCTCCGAGAGGAGTACGGCATCCACCCCGGCTGCGTCCGCAGCGCGCACGATCGTGCCGGCGTTGCCCGGGTCACGGACCCGGTCCAGGACGGCCACGAGACGCGGACGGGTAGCCAGCACGTCGGCGAAGGCGGTGGTCGTGGTCGGGCAGACGGCTACGAGCCCCTGCGGACTCACGGTGTCGGTCATGGCCTCGAGCACCTCCTCCGTCACGATCCACGTCGGCATCCGCTGCCCGTCGGCGTCGGCGAGGATGTCGGGGTGGCGCTCGCGCGCCTCCGGTGTGGCGTAGAGCTCGAGCACGGCGCCGGCGGCCACGGCTTCCCGGACGGACTGGGGTCCCTCGGCCACGAACCGGGCCCGACGCGCACGTGACGAACGCCCGGTCAGCGCCCGAACCGCCTTGACCCGCTCCGCGCGCGGGTTGGCGAGGAGGGGAAGGGCGGGCACGGGCACTGCCGGGCGTCCGGAACGGTCTGCGAGCTCAGGCAGCGGAACCCTCGACGGCGACGACAGCGCTCTGCACCGGCAGTGCGGCCTTGGCCAACCGCACCAGGACGGCGAAGGCGGGAGCGTCGGACACGGCCAGCTCGGCGAGCATGCGACGGTCGACCTCGATCTCAGCGGCCTTGAGGCCCTGGATAAATCGGTTGTACGTCATGCCTTCGGCGCGGGCGGCGGCGTTGATGCGCTGGATCCACAGGCGACGGAAGTCGCCCTTGCGGGCCTTGCGGTCGCGGTAGGCGTAGACGAGGGAGTGGGTGACCTGCTCCTTCGCCTTGCGGTACAGCCGCGAACGCTGGCCGCGGTAACCGCTGGCCTGCTCGAGGACGATGCGACGCTTCTTGTGGGCGTTGACTGCGCGCTTCACGCGTGCCACGGGGGTTCTCCTTGCGTGTCGGGCGCGGGCGCCGGCGGACCGTCAGGATGACGATCGCGCGCTCCGCGTCAGGGGTTCGAGCGGGAAAGCTGGTGCAGCGGGTCAGCGACCGAGCAGCTTCTTGACCTTCTTGACGTCAGCGGGATCCACGACGGCGTCCATCGACAGCCGGCGCGTGCGAGTGCTCGACTTGACCTCGAGCAGGTGACGCTTGTTCGCCTTCTCGCGCATGATCTTCCCGGTACCGGTGATGCGG
>JBPBQU010000242.1:0-4550 GCA_050955085.1 Janthinobacterium lividum
CCCTGCTGGTGCCCGCGTCCGCGGCTGCCGCGGTGGCCGACCTCCTCGACCTCGACCTCGCCTCGGATCGCGCCGACGGTGTCCCGTCCGCCGCGACAGGTGAGACGGTCGTGACACCGGGGGAACTACGGGCCTGGCTCCCGGGGATGCCCGCGCACTGGACCCGGGTGGAGGACCTCTGCGTCGACGCCGTTCCCGTCGCGTTCTGGGTGCACTACGGTGACGTCCTCGCCCGCGATGTCGCAGGGGCGGCCGCGGGGCTGGCCCAGGTCGCGGGATCGTGGTCGGCACGCTCGATCGTCGCGGCCGTGCTGGGTGCGCCTGCGGGTGAACGGGCGGAACTCCTCGCCGTGGAACTCCCGGGCGCGTAATCCTGGTGCCGTCCCCGGCGAACGGGCCGGGCTCGCGGGGTGGAATCGGCTCATCGTCGACAACACACCGGTCGCGGCGATCGGCTGGATGACTTCCCTCCTCGCCTGCTGGATCTCCGCTTCACACTCGTCATGAGGGTTCTCCTCCCAGGGCGATCGGCCACCCAGCTCTCCTGTGACCCAGCCCCGGCCCGCGGTGGGCATGTCCCGCTCGCCGGTGCCTTCGGGACTCTCATGTCGCGAGGCGTGACGTCAGCGGGCAAGCAAGCGCCGTCTGACCTCACGCCACGGCTGCGGTTCCTGGTCGTGCGCGGCGCGGACGATGAACCCCTCTACCGCAGCATCCGCGGCCTGCAGGAGCGCCTGGGTCATCTCCATGTCCAAACCCTGAGCCTCGGTGGGGTCAGTGTCGATGGCGGCCATGTCCACCTGCCAGGCCGGGATGGTCGCCTCCCACACCCGTTCCCGCCCGTCACCACCGCCGACACCGCCGCGCCGGCTCGCATCACGGACCAACCCGGCCGCGGCCAGCTGACGCAGATGCCAGGAACAGGCGCTGGGACTGAGGTCCACGACGTGCGCGCACTGCGTCGCCGTCGCCCCTCCGCGGTCGGCCAGGACGTCCAGCATCCGCAGTCGCGCGGGATGCCCCAGCGCTCGTAGGACCGAGGTGTCGGTGAGGCGAACACCGAGGTTCATCTCCGGCTGATCCGCACCAGCGTGGTCGCCGACTTCGTCGGCGCAGTCACGATCGCTGCTGTGCCCCTCCTGCACCACAGCCTGGGCCTGCCGTTCTGGGCGCTGCTGGTCCTGGTCTTCGCCACCGGACTGCTCGACACCCCCGGCCAAACCGCCCGCCGAACACTGCTACCCGAAGCCGCTGCCGCCGCCGGAGTCCGGTTGGAGCGGACAATGGGGTGGATGGAAGCCACCGAACGCGGTGCCCGGTTTCTCGGCGCGCCTCTAGCCGGGCTGCTCGTCACCACCTTCGGAGCGCTGAACGTCCTGGCCTTGGACGCCGCGACGTTCATCCTGGCCGCCGTCGTGGTGCTGTCCCTCATCCCGGCCGGGCCCCCCACGACCTGAGCCAGTCCCACCACCCGCCTGGACACCTCCAGTGAGCCACTCTTACCGTCTTCGCCGACCCCGATGAAACCCTCACTCGAGGAAACGTCCGCACATGCCGCGATCCCTACGGGGAGGCCTTCTGGCACGGGTCCCTCTTGGACGAAACGGTTTCCGGTATGGATGCGTCACAGTCGTGACACGAGCACTGTCGAGACGAGGAGACGCCTTGAGCACGAGACCACGACCAGGACGGCGCGTCGCGCCTGCAGCTTTCATACTTCTCGTACTGTGCAGCTGCAGCGACACCCCACCGGGTGGCACAGTCGACAGCCGCCCAGCGGTACTCGAGCTGACCGCCTCGCAAGAAGCCACCGTCGCCGCCTTGAAACACCCGGAGCGGTCCCGACGCGGCGACCCCCTGGCGATGCTCGCCACTACCCAAGAGCTCGTCGGAACCACCCTCAGCTGCGACGACGTCGCCGATCACCTCGGTATCGCCGTGCCGACCTTCCCGACCTTGCAGGAGCGCGGCTTCACCACCGTCTGCGGCAGCTCTCAAGGCGCGGCTCTCTTCGAACACCAGGTGCCCTCAGCAGCAAACCCTCCTCCAGCCGCCGCCGATCCGGCCGCCGACAGGGGTAGCGTGACGATCGTCTACCTGCCCCCAGGCGTCGACATCGACAACACCGACTTCGACAACGCTCGAAGCGCGGGGCTGGTGTGGATGCAGGTCATCTACGGCGGCGACATCGCACAACCACCCAGCGCACCCGCCACCAGCGAAGCGCCCCGCACCGACGTCACCATGCTCACCTTCACCAACGGGACACCGCTCGGAGTGCAGTACATGGACCCCGCCAACACCCGTATCGGTTGGGCAAGCACCGTGGCTGATCACCGGTTCAACGTCAGCGTGCACACCTGCAGTGATCCTGTAACCGGCGTTGCGCTGCTCACCGAAGGTATCGAACTTCCAACGTGACCTCCCCGGTTGCGCCCATGTACATCACCGTCATGTCGTTGACCAAGACGTCGTCGACCGTCCGGATCTGGCAATGACCAAGCGGTCAACCTGAGCGGTAGAACAAGGTAATGGACGCTCCAGTGGGGACCTCAGTACGCATCCGAGACGACCCCCAGCGGTGGGCCGACGACGTCCACGCCGCTCTGCTGCGCCAGCTCACCGACCCCACCCGACACCTTCCCGTTACCGGCGACGAGACCCAGGTAGTGCGGTCCTGGGCCGGCGTCCACGACGGACACCCGGTCCTGCACGTGGTGTACCGCCACCCCTGGTGGGACTTCACCATCGGCCTGCGCCGCCACCTCGACGAGGTCGAGGGCTACCCCTTGAACCTGCGCGCACCCGGCGTCGACCCCGCCGTGGACCTCGCTGACGACGTCGTGACCTCCGACCTCGAGGAGCCCTGGGCTCGGTCTCGGAGTCGTTGATCCCCGACGACGACGGGGTGTGGTGGTGAGGTCACCCGCCCCTACCTGCTGATGAGCGTCGACGAGGACCTGCCCCGGGAGCCACCAGCCGGTCGTGACGTCGACCGCACTGACATCCGGTCATGGCGCGATCTGGTGCCACTGCGACGCCGTGGCCGCCTACCTCCTCGACACCCTCAACGGCGACACCACCGCCTGGCACGACCTGCACGAGAAGGCCGCAGCCAGTTCCAGTGCCTTCAGCATCGACAGCAAGTAACTCCCAGGCGGTCGGGCCCAACCGTTCCCGCGGCGAGCCCGGCCGCGGATCTCCCCCAGCTGTACTGCCCAGCCACTGACCAACGAACGGTTGCACCCCGCACTCCACCTGCAGCCCAACCACCCTCGCCCACAACACCGGGCCATGCTCCATCGCCGATCAGCTGCTGGGACTGCAGAACCTGCACCTGCTCACCGTTGAGCGCCTCGACCCCGACACCGACGCCGAGCATCCGGGCGGGCTGCTGCGCCTGAGCGTTGAGACCGAACGCCCCGAGGTCGTCACCTGCCGCGACTGCGGAGTCCTCGCCACCGATCACGGCCGGCACGAACACCGCCTCGCCGACGCGCCTGCTTCGCCACCCCGGATGTCGGGATCTCGCCGCTCAGGGTGCAGCGCGACGATCTGCTCGCTGACGGCCAAGCTGGCCAGCAGCCCACGGCGGGAGTCCAGGTCGAGATCGACTGGGACGAACGGCAGGGGCCACTGGTCTCACCGGCGCAGGGCTTCGGTGGTGAAGCGGGCGTCGGCGCGGGGTTCGACCACGCTCACATCACGCAGACGCACCGCGCTCCAGCCGGTGAGCCAGATGTCGTGGGAGACCCGGGCCAGGAGCAGCCAGCGACGGCCCAGGGCGACGACGTAGCTCTCGAGCCATTCCATCTCATCGTTCTTGCCGCGCTGGACCCGGACCGGGAGGGATTCGGTCTGGGCCGCGGTCAGCAGCTCGGTCGTGGGACGTGGATCGGTAGACACCTCGTCAACGTCGCACGCAGGCGCTGCAACGTGCCACCGACTTCACGGACATGGCGCCGCCCGCGTCGTCAGGACAGAGTTGTGCACGGCCTCAATCCGACCCGTCAGACTCACCAGCATGCCGCTGGCGCTCCTGCCCGGTGTCGAAGAACCGGTCGAGGTAGGCCGTCGGAGGCAAACCACTCGTCCGCATCACACTAAACACCTCCGCCCCGTCCGAGGGTTCATCGAACAGCGAGTAGGCCTGAGCGAGCCCCAGGTACTCGGTCACCCGTTCCGGCGAGCACGTCGTTTCGCTGGCGTAGGCCTGCGCCTCGGCTTCGGCCTTTTCGATGGCCCGGTCCACGTCGGCGTCCCGCCACAAGGTCACGCGTTCCTCGAAGACGGCCTCACCATCGTGACCTTCGGCCTGGCTGCGGAAGATGCAGCGGACAGCGACCCACCCCGAGCTCTCCATGAGGGCAGCGTCCCAGAGCGCAGCGCCACAACCCCGGCAACTTCACAGACAGCCACGCCGGCGACAGACGCCGTCCCGGACCCCGCCGACACCACGGTCGCCTTCACGACGCGCCCGATCCCGCCAGCAACAGCGATAACCCCTTGGCTTGGTGGATTCGGGGCACGCGTGGTGCCCGAACCGCATC
>JBPBQU010000243.1:0-4485 GCA_050955085.1 Janthinobacterium lividum
CACGACCGAACCCACGACGACGTCCCGGGCCTGCTCGAACGGCTGGAAACTCCCCTCGACCCGGAAGGCGGGGTCGTAGTCGAACACCGGCACCCCCTCGCCAGCCCGGAACCGGGCGAGCACGGGAGCGTGCGGGTCGCGCACCCGCAGGGCCTGCAGTCCGCTGCGCTGCATGACCTCGACGCGGCGCTCGCCGATCTCCACGAGCACACCGGCAGCGCCCTCGACGGTGCGGACACCGACCTCTCCCTCGACGGGGACCCCGTCCAGCACGATCGCGTCGTCGGCCCTCGCCGTCACGAGCACACCACCCTCCACGGACCTCCAACGGCCGGGGAGACCCTCGATGTCGGAGTCGGCGGAGTCCAGCCAGTGCAGCCCGGTGAGACTCAGCCAACCGTGCGGGCGGCTCAACTCGCGCGTGCGCTCCACTCGCCAGGCCTGCCAGCTCTCGAAAGCTGTATCGGTGGTGATGGTCATGGTTACCTCCTCCTCAGGCGCCGGCGCGGACGCCGGCGCGTGGCTGTGTTCGGGCGGGACGACGCAGGCCCAGGTGCTCGCGCAGGGTCGTTCCCGTGTATTCGCTGCGGTAACTGCCCCGCTCCTGCAGCAGGGGCACGACGGTGTCGACGAACTCGTCGAGGCCGCTCGGGGTGAGGCTGGGGATCAGGATGAACCCGTCGCAGGCGTCGTTCTGGACGTAGTCGTCCATCTCCTGGGCAACCTGCCCGGGAGTTCCGACGAACTGCTGACGACTCGACACGTGGATCACGAGTTCGCGTGCACTCCAACCCTTCGCCTGCGCCAGCTCGCGGTACTCGCGCGCCACCCGCACGGGATCCTTGGCGTGTCTCACCCGGCCCTGGACGAGCGTGGACAGCGGATCGGGGTCGTGGGTCGGCAACGGGCCGTCGGGATCGAGACCGGTCAGGTTCGTGCCCCAGATCTGCTCGAGGAAGGCGATCGCCTGTTCCGGGCCCACCTGCTGGTGACGGATCTCCCGAGCGTTCTCGACCGCCTGCTCCTCGGTGTCGCCCAGGACGAAGCCGACACCCGGAAGGATCTTCAGGTCGTGTGCGCCGCGACCGTGGCGCACGGCCCGCGCCCGCAGGTCGGCCGTGAACGACTTCCCCGCCTCCAGGGTCCCGTGGATGGTGAAGATGGCGTCGGCGTAGGCGGCGCCGAACTCGCGACCCTCGTCGGAGTCACCGGCCTGCAAGAGGACCGGGTGCCCCTGCGGGCTGCGCGGCAGCAGGCCCGGCCCGCTCACGTCGAACTGCGGTCCGGTGTGGACGACGTCGCGGATGCGGTCCCCGCGCGCGAACACCCCGGCCACCGGATCGGCGACGAGGGCGTCGTCGGCCCAGGAGTCCCACAGTTCACGCGTGACGTCGAGCACCTCACGGGCCCGCGCGTAGCGGTCGCCGTGGTCGAGATACCCGCCACGGCGGAAGTTCTCCCCGGTGAAGGCGTCGGAACTCGTCACCACGTTCCAGGCCGCCCGCCCGCCCGAGAGATGGTCGAGGGAGGCGAACTGCCGGGCCAGTTCCGCCGGTTCGTTGAACGTGGCGTTGATGGTGCCCGCCAGGCCCAGGTGCGTCGTCGTCGCGGCGAGGGAGTTCAGGACGGTGAGGGTGTCGGGACGGCCGACGACGTCGAGGTCGTAGATGCGCCCGGCCTGCTCGCGCAGCCGCAACCCCTCGGCGAGGAAGAAGAAGTCCATCAACCCCCGCTCCGCGCTCGCCGCGAGGTGGGTGAAGGAGGAGAAGTCGACCTGACTGCCGGCGCGCGGGTCGCGCCAGACGGTCGTCGAGTTGACCCCCGGGAAATGGGCGCCGAAGTGGATCTGCCTGCGCTGGCCGTTGCGGTTCACGATGTCTCTCCTCAGGCGCCCGCGTAGACGCTGGCGGGTCGGTTCAGGCCGAGACGGTCGCGCAGGGTGGGTGCAGGGCCGCGTCCCCGCACCCGCACCGGGGGTCGTAGACCCTGCGCCCGCAGTGCGGGGAGGACCTCCGCAGCGACGAGGTCGAGGGAGACGGGCAGATCCAGCGGTACGAGAACCACCCCGTCCACCCCGGCGTCCTGCTCGGTCAGGGCCCGCAGGAACGCGGTCAGGGAGGCGGGGTTGCCGACCTGGCGCAGGCTGCGCGGGTCGTGTCGGGGAGCCAGGTCATCGAGCTCGGTCCGCACGGCGCGAGCTTCGGCGGCGTGGGCACGCAGCGCCACCTCGACGTCCACCAGGACGATGAGGGGGCGTGCTCCGGCCTCGGCCCGCAGCGCCCGCACGCTCGCGAGCGCCGTCGCCTCGTCGGGCGCCTCGATCCGCGCGACGTCGGCGTGCGCGGCGGCGAGCGCCCGCGACGGCGCGTCACGGACGGGAACCACGACGGGGGGCTGTCCCTGCGGGGAACGCGGGGTGATGGAGGGGCCCTTCACGGAGAAGGTGGACCCGACGAAGTCGATGTGATGCAACTTCTCCACGTCGACGTAGCGACCGGTGGCGAGGTCGCGCACGATCGCGTCGTCCTCCCAGCTGTCCCAGAGCGCGCGGACGACCTGGACGCTCTCCCCCGCCTCGCGCCAGAGTGCGTCGGTGGTCTCCACGGCCCTGCGCCCGAAGGCGAGCGCTTCCTCGGACGTGGTGGACACCTCCACCTGCCAACCCGCGCGGCCGAGGCTGGTGAAGTCCAGGGTGGCCAGGGCCTTGCTGGTGTGGAACGGCTCGGTGTGGGTCGTGGTGATCACCGGAACCAGCCCCGTACGCCTCGTCAGCGGTGCGAGGTGCGCCGCGGTGGCGACGGCGTCGAGGCGACCGCGCTGCTCACCGTCGTCACCGGACGCGAGGTGGAACGAGTCCGGCAGGGTCAGGAAGTCGAGGTCCGCCTCGTCGACCGTGGCGGCGAGGCGGCGCCAGTGCGCCGCGGTGAACAGCTCGTGGGGGCGGGCGGCGGGCAACCGCCAGGCGGCCGGGTGCCGACCGGCACCGTCGAGCTCGACGGCGAGAACGAGGCGCGGACGGGACGTGCCGGTCATGCTGACCCCCTGCGGGCGGATGCGGACGTGCGGCGTCGGCGCTGGTGGCAGCACCGCAAGCGCGTCGGGTGTTCCCGGCGCGAGGGGCGGCAGGTCAGCGACAGCGGGCGGAGCGGGTGCGGCAGAGGTCGACGTGACGACGTACGACGGCGGTGAACGAGATCGCGACGACGTCGTCCACGCTCAGCACCCCACGTCTCACACCCGTCATCACCACACCGAGGTTACGGGGCCCATGCGCAGGAGTCGACCGAGACCGCCCGATACATTGGCCGCCACCCCGATCCAGGAGGACGTACCGCATGAGCAGCGTTCCGGCATCGCCCGCCGGCGAGGAACTCGTCTTTCCCCCGCCGCCGGAGTTCACGGCTCAGGCCAACGTGGGGGCGGGTGAGTACGCGCGGGCCGCGGCCGATCCGGAGGCGTTCTGGGCCGAGCAGGCCCGCAGGCTGCAATGGGACGAGCCCTTCCACACCGTCTTCGACCCCTCGACGCTGCCGACCGCGCAGTGGTTCGTCGGCGGCAAGCTCAACGTCGCGGTGAACTGCGTCGATCGCCACGTCACGGCCGGTCGGGGGGAGAAAGTGGCACTGCACTGGGAGGGTGAACCCGGTGACAGTGCGACGTTCACCTATTCACAGTTGCAGGACGAGATCTGCCGACTCGCCAATGCGTTGCAGGAGTTGGGTATCGGCCACGGTGATCGGGTCGTGCTCTATCTACCCGTGTTGCCCGAGACGATCATCACGACGATGGCCTGTGCCCGCATCGGTGCGGTCGTCAGCCTGGTGTTCGGGGGTTTCTCCGCGGAGGCGTTGCGGTTCCGCGTCGAGGACACCGGCGCGAAGCTGCTGGTCTGCACCGACGGACAGTTCCGCCGCGGGAAGGCCGTGGCGGTGAAGGCTGCGGCCGACGCCGCCGTCGAGGGACTCGACCACGTCGAGCACGTGCTGGTGCTGCGTCGCACGGGTGCCCAGACCCCCGACATCGCGTGGACCGAGGGCCGCGACGTGTGGTGGCATGACATCGTCGATCGCCAGTCGGTGGTGCACGAGGCAGCGAGCTTCGACTCCGAGAACCCGTTGTTCATCATCTACACGTCGGGTACGACCGGGAAGCCGAAGGGTCTGGTACACACCAGCGGGGGTTATCTGACCCACACGTCGTGGTCGCACTGGGCGGTGTTCGACGTCAAGGACGACGACGTCTACTGGTGCCAGGCCGACCTCGCCTGGGTCACGGCGCACACCTACGAGATGTACGGGCCACTGTCCAACGGAGTCACGCAGGTCATCTACGAGGGTTCCCCCCTGACCCCGCATCCAGGACGCCACTTCGAGGTCATCCAGAAGTACGGCGTCACGATCTATTACACCGCCCCGACCCTGGTGCGGACCTTCATGAAGTACGGGCCGCAACTCCCCGCGGGTTACGACCTGTCCTCGTTACGGT
>JBPBQU010000244.1:0-4404 GCA_050955085.1 Janthinobacterium lividum
CGGACCTGGAACTACTGCGGGACCAGGGCATCCGGATCGCGATCGACGACCTGGGAACGGGATACTCGGGACTGGCCCGTCTCACCGAGCTACCCGTCGACGCGTTGAAGATCGACCTGCAGTTCGTGGCGGGCCTGGGGTCGGACCCCAGCTGTGACGCGGTCGTCCGGGCCGTTCTGGGTCTTGGTCGGGCCCTCGACCTCGAGGTCGTCGCCGAAGGCGTCGAGACCACCGAGCAGTTGGACCTGCTGACCTCCTACGGGGCCGACACCGCGCAGGGATACCTGTTCTCCCACCCCGTCGCGGAGGCGGACCTCCTGGAACTGCTGTTCACCGCTCACCTGCTCCCCACCGAGGTCCTGACCCGGTAACCCCGTCGACGAGGTTTGCGGCCCGAGTTCGCGAAAACCGTGGCGCGGCACCTCGACGCACGGCGATGATCGCCCGGTGGACACCGAGACCCGAGTCTTCGTCACGTCACTGCGGACCTTCCTGGAGGAGGTGGTCCACACCCAGCGCGCGGAGGTCGCCGACGGCGCGCCGAGCATCGCCGACGTCGTCGGGACCCATCTCGGCACCGAAGCCCGACACGTCGCGATCGTGCGCGAGGAGATTCCCGAACACCAGTACGTCGACCTCGACATCGCGCTGGCAGCGCTCGCCGAGCAAGGGGGCGGCGAGACACTCGTCGGGATCGGCGGTGGTGACCAACGCGCCCACCACGGTTTCGCTGACTTCCTCGAAAACCGCTACGGAACCTTCGCGACAGCGACCATCGATCGGTTGAACCTGCCCACCGGGCCGGACTCGACCCGTCGCGCGGTCTCGTTCGGGGTCCGGATGTTCCGCTACCGCGACCAGCCCGTCGCGATCCTGCAGCGCAGCGCGCAGCCGCACACCGGCCACCCCGGCGGATTCGAGGTCGCGTGCGGGGTCGAGGACCTGGTACCCGACCTCATCGAAGACGTCCGCCGACTCATGGTCGAGCTCTCGGTCCTGCGCGGTCAGGTCCTGTCCTTCTCGGGTTCCCCCTACGAGCACCATTCCAACGCGGGGATCACCTTCGTCACCCGCCCGACCGTCACCGCCGAAGACGTCGTCCTGCCGAGCGGTTCCCTGGAACGCATCGTGCGGCACGTCGTCGGCGTCGGGGTGCAGCGCGAGCAGCTGGTGGCCGCGGGGCAGCACCTGAAACGCGGCGTGCTGCTCTACGGACCACCCGGAACGGGCAAGACCCTCACGGTGCGACACCTCGTGGCGCGCACCCCGGGGACGACGGTCGTGCTGTTGTCGGGTCAGGCGCTCGGATACGTCACCACGGCCGCCCACCTGGCCCGTGCCATGCAGCCCGCCCTCATCGTGCTGGAGGACTGCGACCTCGTCGCGGAGGACCGCGGTCAGCACCCCGGTGAGCGACCTCTGTTGTTCCAGCTCCTCGACGCCATGGACGGGCTCGACGGGGACGCCGACGTGGCGTTCCTGCTCACGACCAACCGCGCGGATCTGCTGGAACGCGCCCTGGCGCAGCGCCCCGGCCGGGTCGACCTCGCCGTGGAGGTGCCACTACCCGACGAGGAGGCCCGACGCGCCCTGTTCCGGCTCTACGCGCGCGGGCTCCCCCTCTCGGCCGAGACCCTGGACCTCGCGGCAGCGAGGACCGCCGGCGTGACGGCGTCGTTCGCCAGAGAGCTCCTGCGACGGGCCGTGCTGCTCGCCGCCACCCACGGCCACGAGGTGAGTGACGCCGACCTCGACACGGCACTCGAAGAACTCCTCTCCGACGCCGAGACACTCACCCGCAGCCTTCTCGGTTCCTGACCGGGCCCCGGGGCTCCCGGATCTGGGCGGTCGGGGGTCTCACCGGCGCGTCCGCGGAGGAGCCGGGCGAAGTCGCCGTCACGAATCCCCCGGTCGATCTACTCAGCCACTGACCGGGGCGGCGTCGCCCGCGAACTCCGCTGCGACGTCACCCGTCTCCCCGGCCCGCGCCGCAGGACGGCCCAGCAGCAGGACGTAGCTGAAGAACGCGAGTTCCGCGAACACCCCGATCGCGATGCGCGCCCACGTCGGCAGCGGCGAAGGGGTGACGAAACCCTCGATGAGCCCGGAGACGAACAACACGGCCACCAGCCCCAGGGCTACCCCGACCATGGCCCGGCCCTCGGTGGCCAACGACGCCGACCGGCTGCGCGGCCCCGGAGCGACCCACGCCCAGAACAGTTTCGTACCGGCCGCCGCCGCCACGAACACGGCCGTGAGTTCGAGGATCCCGTGCGGGGCGATGAGACCGAAGAACACCTCCCCCCGGCCGTTCTCGATGAGCAAGCCACCCTGAAGGCCGACATTGAGTGCGTTCTGCGTGAGGGCGAACAGCACCGCGACCCCCGTGACACCCAACGCCACGCACGTCGCCGCGACGAGGGCGTTGTTGGTCCAGACCTTGCCCGCGAAGGAGGCGTGGCCGTATTCGGAGTAGTAACCGGCGAAGTCGGAGTTCACGAGCCGACGGACATCCTCGTTCGACCCGAACAGCGAGGCCTGCGCGGCCGGGTTCCCGGCGATCCACACTCCTGCGGCGATCGCCACCACGGCCGTGAACACCGCCGCCCCAGCCGTCCACCACCGCAACCGCCACAGGGCGGCCGGCAACGCCCTCGTGACGAACGCCCCCGCTTGGCTCCACGCCGTGGCGCGGGACCCGGTGAGACGGGACCGCGCCCGCGCCAGCAACGTCGACAGCTCGTCGAGCAGCACCGGCTCCGACTGCGCCGAGCGCAGCGAGGACAGGTGCGTCGCCGTGCGCTGGTAGAGCAGCACGAGCTCGTCGGCCTCGTGACCACTGAGATGGCGGACCCTGACCAGCGTGCGCAACCGCGCCCACTCCTCAGCGTGCACGGCCCGGTACGCGTCGACGTCCACGATCCCAGGGTAGGTGAACCAACGGATGGGGGGAGCTGCTCACGCGAGGACCCGGTGGGCGAACCAGCGAGAAGGTTCGCATCGGGCCACCCGGTGCCCGAACCGCCGGTTACCGTGGTCGGGTGGCCTCCTCCGCGTCCTCGCAGCCCCTCGCCGGCGGGATCCCGGGCAAGAACTACGAGGAGTTCAGCGGCGAGATCACCGGTGACGTGGTCACCGGTGAAGCCGTCGTCCTGGGCCTGCAGGCCGCGTCGTTCGCCTCCCGGATGCTCGGGGCCGCCCTCGACGCCGTCGCGCAGCTCCTCGTGTTCGGCGCGCTGGCCTGGGTGTCGCAGGCGCTGCTCACCGACACCGACGACGCGGCCGTCACCGCGATCACCCTCGCCGAGACCGTGCTGTGCCTGATCGGGATCCCCGTCGTGGTCGAGACCGCGACCCGCGGGCGTTCCCTGGGCAAGCTGGCCCTGGGCCTGCGGGTCGTGCGTGACGACGGCGGTCCGGTGCGCTTTCGCCATGCGATGGTGCGCGGTCTCATCGGGTTCTTCGAGCTCTGGTCGCTGGTCGGCAGCCCGGCCATCATCTGCGCCCTGGTGACCCGGCGGGGCAAACGCATCGGCGACCTGCTCGCCGGGACCTACGTCGTGCGCGAGCGCACGGCCGCCCGCCACGTACCGCTACCCCCGATGCCCGCGGAGCTCGCCGGGTGGGCCCATCAAGCCGACATCGGTCGGCTCCCCGACGGGACGGTCCTCGCGGCCCGGCAGTTCATCACCCGCGTCGAGAAGCTGCACGCCGGTTCCCGCGTCGCGCTGGGCCGCTCGCTGGCGGACTCCCTGCTCGCCCACACGGCCCCGCCACCGCCGAGCGGCACGAACCCCGAACGTTTCATCACCGCCGTCCTGGTGGAGCGGCGCGATCGCGAATACGTCCGGCTGGCCCGCCAGCAGGCCCGGACCCGGGAACTGCGCACCAACGGGCGGATCTGAGCGGACGGTGAGGGACCCGGCGGGCGCTGAGGAATCAGCGGGCGGAGCGCAGCACCGTTGTCGAGTGGTCGCCGATGAGGAGCTGTTCGACCTCACGACCGACCTCCTGGTCAGGGTCGGAGGACATCGCCAGCTGCCAGGGTCCGTGCGGGGGCGTCGGTACCCCGAACTCCACCGGGGTCTCCGCAGCGTTGACGAGCAGCAGGACGGAGGCCGAGTCGGTGGCGCCGAACTGCACCCCGTACGCCTTGGCGTTCTCGTCCTGCCAGTCCTCCGCGGCCATCGGTCGACCGTCCGCGCGCAGCGCCAGGACGAATTCGTCGCTGCCGTCGCCTCCGTCACCGCGATACCACCGGCCTCGCAGCGCCGGGGTCTCGCGGCGCAGCCGGATCAGCTCGCGCGTGTAGTCGAGCAGGCCGGTGTCGACGGCGTCCCAGTCGAACCAGGAGATCTCGTCGTCCTGGCAGTAGGCGTTGTTGTTGCCACCCTGGGTGCGGCC
>JBPBQU010000245.1:0-4372 GCA_050955085.1 Janthinobacterium lividum
TCCTGTCCGGTGCCGGGGACCGACAGCGCCCGTTGCACGCGGGTCTCGAGCAGGTGGGCGAACAGCGGGATGTCGTGGGTCCGGCTGAGGTCGTCGAGGGCGGCGAAGTACTCCGGGCTCACCCGCTGCGGCGCCGAGATCGACACCGCCGCCGTGAGCCGCCCGCCCTGCGCACCGTGCCACCGGCGGATGAGGTGGTCGTAGGCGTCGAGCAGTTCGGCGGCGCTCGCCGGGGCCGGTGCGTGCAGGGCGGCCGCGAGCGCCGTGTCGGGGTCGTCGGGGCCGGGCAGGAACGGCAACTTCTCGGCATCGGAGAGTTCGGGCTGGTCTAGGGCGACGCTGGCGCGGATACCGCTGTCGGCGTAGGCCTGCATCACCGCGTCGATGATCTCGGGGTCCGGCCTCGGCATCAGGAAGGCGTCGTCCTGCACGCTCGTGGTCCCGGTACGCACCATCTCCAGCGCACCGAGCATGGTGCGCAGGTACGCCTCGCGCGGGGTCGGGGCGAGGGCTGGGTCGGCGGGCGACTCGTAGAGCATGAACGTCTCGAGCGGACGGCTGCGGAACGCACCCTTGAGGTGGTTCGCCGGGGAGTGGAAGTGCGCGTTGACGAGGCCGGGGACGAGGACGTGGTGACCGGCACCGTCCACGATGCGCGCGTCCACCGGGGTGAGCGCCCGGGCTTCGTGCCCGATCGCGGTGATCGTGTCCCCGGTGACGAGCAGATCGCTCGGGCCGACCATGCCGGCGGGTTGGGCCGGCGCCCAGACCAGGACGTCGGTGAACAGGACGCTCATCACCGCACCTCATCGGTGGTGGGAGAACCCACCGGTGCCGCCCACGTGCTGGCGCGCGAGGTCGAGAGCCCCTGGGCGAGCAGGCCCTCGACGGCCGTGGTCGCGGCGGCGACGCCGTCGACGACGGGCACGCCGAGCGCCTGAGCGAGCGCGGTGACGAGATCGGTGAGACCGGCGCAGCCGAGCACCACCGCTTCCGCGCCGTCGTCCGCGAGCGCCTGCCGGGCCTGGTCGGCGAACACGTCGAAGGCCGGGCCGGCACCGGCCTCGATGTCGGCCACCGCGACGTCCACGGCACGCACCGTGCAGCGGTGCGAGAGCCCGAGCGACTGCACCACCCGGTCCGTCATGGCGATCGTGCGCGGCGGCATGGTGATGACGGTGAACCGGTACGCGATGAGTGCGGCGGCCTGCAACGCGGCTTCCGTCATGCCGACGACCGGTCCGCGGGCGAGTTCACGCGCCGCGGGCACGCCGGTGTCACCGAAGCAGGCGACGACGTAACCCTCGACGCCGTCGCGCTCACCGCGCTCGACCTGTTCGAGGACACCGAGGGCACCGAAGACCTCGTCGACGTGGGTCTCGACGCTCGCCGGGATCCGCTCGGAGTGCGAGGCGGTGACGGTCGTCCCCGCCCGGGCGACCGCGCGGGCGGCGGTGAGCACGGCCTGGGTCATCGGGGCGCTGGCGTTGGGGTTGAGAACCCGGATGTGGGTCACGGCCCCGTCACCCCCGCCACGGGCAGTCCGTCATCAGCGTGGGGGTGCAGTTCCGCCTGCAGCGCGGTGACGAGCGCGGCCACCCCGTATCCCCCGATCGCCACCCGGGCGGCGCCCGCACCGGCCCGGGCGGCCTCGACGGGGTCGGCACCGCAGACGTAGGCCGCGGCGAACGCTCCGCAGAACGCGTCACCCGCCCCGGTCGGGTCGACGGGTGTGACCGCCTCGGTCGCCACGTTCACCGTGCCGTCGCCGGTCGCGACGAGGCAGCCCCGTTCGGCGGTCTTGATGACGACGACCCCGGCCCCGGCGGCGCGGAAGGTCGCGGCTGCCGCCTCCAGGTCGGTGGTGCCCGCGAGCGCCACCGCCTCGACCTCGCTGGGGAGGAACACGTCACAGGTCGCCAGCAGGGCGAGCAGCTCCCGCTCGTTGCCCGCCACGTAGTCCTCCTGCAGGTCGAGCAGGATCGTTGCGTCGGTGGCCTCGCGCAGCCAGGGCCCGAGGGTGAGCTGGGAGCGCAGGCTCATGGCGGAGACGAGCACCCCGGTCGCGGTGAGGGCCGACGGCGACACGTCGTCGGGGTAGACGGACATCGCGTCGAAGGCCTCCTCACCGTGCAACAGGTCCCACGTCCTCGACCCGTCCAACGCATAGACCACCCGGTTGCGCACGGTCAGAGCGGTGCGCGGGCGGGCCGACTCCACCGTGATCCCGAGGTCCGAGACGGTCTGGTGCAACGTGGCGGGCACGTCCGTCCCGACAGGGGCGAGCATGCGGACGTCACCGAGCACCCGCCGCGCCGCCAGGGCGGCGAAGAGTGCGTCACCCCCGAGGGCGGTGGTCTGGATGCCGTCGACGACGAGGTCGTCGACGGTCAGGTTGCCGATGCAGAGCAGGGACGGCTCAGACATCGCCTACCTCGCGGTCGTTGCCGTCCACCGCGGCTTCCGCGGTGCGGAACTGGGCCATGGCGAGGAGGTATCCGGTGAGCTGTACGGGGAGGACCGTCAGGAGGGGGCTCAGTGGTTCGGGGATCGCCGGGACGGTGATCACGGCGTCCGCGATCCCGGTGAACGCGTCGACGCCCTCCGTGGTGATGACGTAGACCCGACCGCCGAAGCGTTTGGCCTCGCTCGCCGTGTGCACGGCCCGCGGCACGGAAGGCCCCGCGGGGGTGATGATCCAGATCGGTTCGCCCGCTTTGACGGAGTTGTAGTGGTGGAACTCCTCGACCTGGATGGCCTCCGCGCGATCGGGGGTGCATTCCTTCACCTTCGCCGCCCCGATGATCGCCGCGCCCCAGCTCGGACCACCCGCCGAGAACAGGAACGCGGTGCTGTCCTGCTCGCGCTCGGCGATCTCCGTGAGCTGCGGTTCGACGGCGCGCAGCACGGATTCCATCCGCTCGGGCACGGTGGCGAGTTCGGCCGCCAGCTCGGGTGCCCCGTTGCGACCGGCGCGCTGCCCGACCCGGAGCGCCAGGTCGATCAGCAGTGCCAGCGCCGTGGTCGACGACTGCGTGGGCCAGCCGACCCGGGTGGCGCGCAGCAGGAGGGTGCGTTCGCATTCGGTGTCGAGGGTGGAGCCCGCGGTGTTGGTGATCGCGACCGTGAGTGCTCCGGCGTGCTGCGCCACCAGGGCCGCCTCGACGGTTCTCGTCGTCTCCCCCGAACTCGAGAGGGCGATGACGAGACTGCGTCCGGTGATGAGCGGGGCAAGGTAGTAGGCGAGGTCGAGGCTCTGCACCGGTTCGCACGACACGCCCAGCATCTGTTCGAGCGTCTGCCGCGCGGCGATCGCGACGGCCAGCGAGTCACCCGCGCCGGTGACGAACACCCGGTCGAGGTCCGTCCCGGCGATGAGTTCGGCCAACTCGTCCAAGGCGATGTCGTTGGCGGCCAACGTCTCGCGGACCCGGTCGGGCTGCGCCATCAGTTCCGGGTAGGTGGCCTCGTCGCGGGCTCGACGTTTGGGGTCGAGCGGGTGGTCGGTGGGGAGCGCGACGATCGACGCGTGCTCGGCGGCGGAGACGCGCTCGACGACCTCCTGCTGGCGGGCGTCGAGGGGGCTGTCCGGGCCGAGGAACGGGCTGGGCGGGGTGCTGGTCATGGGTTCTCCGTGGTGCTGTGCCGGCGGCGAGATGTCGTGCCGATTGCCTGGGTTCGACGTGTTGTCCCCGGACACGTCAGGCGCTCGCCGGGGCGAGGGCCGCGCCGAAGCGGGCGGCGAGGTCGGGATCGACCCGCGCGTCCGCAGCGCTGGAGCGTTTGATCGCACTGCCGAGGATCGCCCCGTCCGCGCCCGTCACCGTGGCGTCGATCGTGGCCAGCGAGACCCGGCCACCGACGACGAACGGCACGTCCGGCACCACCGGGCGCAGGGCGGCGATGGCGGCCAGTGCGTCATCGACGCCACTGTCCCGGGTGACCACGAGCACGTCGGCCCGTCCGAAGTCACGAGCCTCCCGGGCGGCCCACTCGGGGGAGGAGGCGAGGGCGAGACTGGTCGCCTCGTGGATGTCCGCCCAGACCTCGACGTCGCTGCCGAGCAGGCGTTTCATGGCGGCCACCTCGTGCGCGCAACCCTCGATCCAGCCCGTCGGACCGACCGAGACGCCGGTGAGCACCTTGACCCGGACGAACGTCGCGCCGATCGCGTGCGCGATGGCGACCGCGCTCGGACCGTCGTTGTGGCCGACCACCACCCCTACCGGCGTGTATACCGCCTCGGTCACCGCCGCGCCGATCACCGAGAGTGCGGCCACCGTCGGTGCGGTGACGTGAACGGCCTGGGGCATGTCGCTGGCTTCCTGAACCATGACATGGGTGAAGCCGGCTCGTTGCAGCGCAACGGCAT
>JBPBQU010000246.1:0-4297 GCA_050955085.1 Janthinobacterium lividum
GACCGGCCGCCAACGGTTCACCACCACCCTGCGCGGTGTCGCGGACCCGCTGTACGTGCGTTTCCGGGGCAGCGACGGGAACCATGCCGCAGCCGACGGGCACCCGCGTGTCGACCGGATCGGCGATTCCGATCCGTGGGACGACCTGTGGTGCTACACGAACCCGGTGTTCGTCGACATCACGTGAGGCGACATGCCCGAGTCGACATGCCCGTGAGTCGACCTCCGGGTGGGTCCGGACGAGGACTCGGACCCGACCTCGCCCGGCACGCGGGGTTCACGGGGCCCGAACTCGTCACCACCGCGTCCGGTGGGTGAACTCCCCGCCGAGCAGGGTCGCCAGAACGGCGGTGTGCCGCAACGCCTCCGCACCTCCCGCCGCGAAAACCTCGGCGGGTTCGCGTTCCAGCAGGACGAGGTCGGCGACGTCGCCCACCGCGACGCGGCGGCGACCACCGGAGGCCGCCGCGAGTGCCTGCTGCAGGCTGAGGTGCTGTTCGGGGCGCCAGGCGGGACGGTCGTCGACGGTGCGGTGGATCGCGGAGGCGATCGCGTCCCACGGGTCGAGCGGGGCGACGGGGGCGTCGGAACCGAGGACGACGTCGGCACCGGCGGCGAGCAGCGCCGCATAGGGGTAGGCCCGATCCAGACCCGCGGCCCAGTGGACCTCGCTGAGGTCACGGTCGTCGACGGCGTGGCGCGGTTGCACGCTGGCGGTGACCCCGAGGGCCGCGAATCTCGCCAGGTCGCCCGCGCCGACCTGTTGCGCGTGCTCGATGCGGCGGGTGCGTCCGGGAGCACCCGGGACGGCAGCGAAACCGTCGAGGGCCGCGGTCACGGCTGCGTCGCCGATGGCGTGCACGGCGACGTCGAGACCGGTGTCGGCGGCCCGCCGGAGCATCGTCTCCAGATCGAGGGCGGACATCCGCCGCATCCCGTGCGCACCGGCCGGAGTGGAACCCGGGTAGGGGTCGTGGCAGAACGCGGTCCGGGTGCCCAGCGACCCGTCGAGGACGAGTTTCAGCGGACCCAGTCGCACGCGATCCTCGGCGGTTCCCGACACTCCCGGCAACGCGTCACCACTGCGCAACCCGAGCCGGACGACGTCGTCGAGGAAATCGGTCCACACGCCGACGCGCACCCGAAACCCCGGGACCTGTACCGCGCAACGGCGTACCCAGTCCGTTAACGGTGCGTATTCCAGGTCGACGACGGAGGTGACCCCACGGGCCGCGGCCGCGTCCGTGGCCGCGAGCACCCAGAGGTCCTGGACCTCCTCGCCGACGGTGCGGACCGCGGAGATGAGTTCCATCGCCGGGCCCTCGCGCAGCACCCCCGACTCCTCGCTGATCCCGAAGCGTTGCGCGGCAGCGCTGTTGACCCACGTGCAGTGCAGGTCCTGACTGATCGCGACGACCGCGGTCTCGGGCACCCGGGCGTCGAGGACGTCACGGTGCGCGGGGTCGGACCACAACGCATCACGGAACCCGTGGCCCACCAGCAGATCGTCCGCGTCCGAGACCTCCTGTGTCGCGGCAGCCGCGGCCAGCAGTTCCGCGGCGGCGGCGGCGGAACGCGCCGGGGAGAGGTCGACGCGGCGGCGGGCGGCGGCCCACTGGGCCAGGTGGACGTGTTCGTCGTGCAACCCCGGCAGCAGCACGGCTCCACCGCCGGACACGACCTCGGTGCCGTCGTCGGGCAGTGCCGGCGCGATCTCGGCGACGAGACCGTCGGCGATCCGGACGTCGACGACCATTCCGTCCACCCGGACCGATCGCAGCAGCATCAGTTCGTCACGAGAGCCCGGACGCTGACGACGAGTTCGTCGAGCGCGGTCCGCACGCCGGTGTCGACGGCAACGAGGCGATCAGGTCCCGGCACGTCGGCGACGACCTCGCAGTAACACTTGAGCTTGGGTTCGGTGCCGCTGGGTCGCACGACGACCCGCCCGCCGAGCGCCGTCCGGAACCGCAACCCCTCGGTGGGCGGGAGCCCGTCGACACCGTCGCTCAGGTCCTCCACGGACGTCACGGGTGACCCGCCGAGGCTCGTGGGCGGGTCCGCCCGCAGTTTCCGCATCATCGCCGGGATGACGGCGAGGTCGCCGACGCGGACCGAGACCGGTCGCGTGGCGTGGATACCGTCGGCCACCCCCAACTCGTCCCGGACGTCGAACAGGGTGCGACCGGCGGCGAGTTCGCGGCGGACGATCCCGGCGACGAGCAGGGACGCGGAGATGCCGTCCTTGTCCCGCACCACCTCCGGGGCGACGCAGTAACCGATCGCCTCCTCGTAGCCGAACGTGAGGCCGGGAACGCGGGCGATCCACTTGAACCCCGTGAGGGCGGGCGCGAACGTCGCCCCGTGTCGTGCGGCCGTCCGGGCCAGTGCCTGCGAACTCACGACGGAGCACGCCAGCAGCGCACCCGGGCGGGCGAGTTCGTCCCCGAGCAGCCACCCGAGTTCGTCCCCCGTCAGCGTTCTCGGAGTCGACCCCTCCCGCGCCGGGACGGCGACACAACACCGGTCCGCATCGGGGTCCACGGCCAGCACGAGGTCGGCCCCGAGGCGGGTGGCGAGGTCGAGGGCGCGATCCAGTGCACCGGTCTCCTCGGGATTGGGAAACGGGATCGTGGGGAAGTCCGGGTCCGGTTCGGCTTGTTCGGCCACCTCGTGGACGTCATCGAACCCACTGCGATGCAATGCTTCCAGTAAGACCGGGCCACCGACCCCGTGCATCGCGGTGACGACGATCCGCGGCGTCCGGGAGCCGGCCGGGGCGGGCACCGCAACCGCGTCGACGATCCGCTCGAGGTAGGTCTCGAGGACGTCCTCGCCCAGCACCGTCCAGCCGGAACCGGCGCGCGGCAACTCCCGCAGGGGACCGACGCGGGCGATCTCGGCCGCGATCTCGGCGTCCACAGGAGGGACGATCTGGACCCCGCGACCCTCCTCGGAACTCGCCCGGCCCCCGAGATAGACCTTGTAACCGTTGTCCTGTGCCGGGTTGTGGCTCGCGGTGACCATGACCCCCGCGTCGGCGTCGAGGTGGCGGACGGCGAAGGCCAGCACGGGGGTGGGCAGTGGGCGGGGCAGCAGCAGGACCTCGCAACCCGCGGCGGTGAGGACGGCGGCCGAGTCGTCGGCGAACTCGCGCGAACGGTGCCGCGCATCGAGGCCGATCACCACCCGCGGTCGCTCGAACCGCGCGGTCAACCACGCACCCAACCCGGCGGCCGCGCGCTGCACGACGGCGCGGTTCATCCGGTGCTCACCGGCGCCGACCGCACCGCGCAACCCGGCCGTCCCGAACTGCAGCGCACCCGAGAACCGGTCTGCGAGGTCGGCGGCGGCCTGCTCGTCCCCGGCCAGAGCGGCGGTGAGCACGCCTTCGAGGTCGGCGCGGTCACGGGCGTCGGGGTCGTCCGCGATCCAGGCGCGGGCCCGGGAGACCACATCAGGGACCACACCGTCAGGGACCACATCGTCAGGGGCCACATCGTCAGGGACCACACCGGAGCTCACGTCGGTGCTGGGTTCGGTGCTCACCGAGCCACCTTACGAGCCGGCAGTGCCCGACCCCGGGGAACACCGCCGGCTCCACAGGGGTCGACCCTCGGGGCGAGAGACACCGGGTGGGGCCTGCCGTGCGCGCCCCCGGCCTGCGCGAGCATGGGGACGTGCACATCCCCGTCGTCGTCCTGGCCGGTTTCCTCGGTGCGGGCAAGACCACGGTGTTGAACCAGTTGCTGCGCACGGCTACCGACGTCCGACTCGGTGTCGTCGTCAACGACTTCGGCGCTGTCGGCATCGACGCGCTGTTCGTGGCGGGCTGGGCCGAGGGCACCGTCTCGCTGGAGAACGGCTGCCTCTGCTGCTCGAGCGAGGACGGCAGCCTCGAGGAGCTGCTCGCCACGCTGGTGGCCCGGCGCCGGGGTCCGAAGCTCGACGCGATCCTCATCGAGGCCAGCGGGGTCGCCGAACCCGCCGCCATGGTCCGTCGGGTGCTCGCGACGCAGTTGCCCGGGGTCGAGTACGGCGGGCTCGTCGTCGTGGTCGACGCCGTCGAGTTCGAGGCGACCCGGTTGCGTCACCCCGTGCTCGAGGACCACATCGCGATGGCCGACGTGGTGCTGTTCACCAAGACCGACCTCGTCGGCGACGACGACGTCGCCCGGGTGGCCGCCGGGTGCCGGGCGCTCAACGCCTGGGCACCCGTCGTGCCCGCCTCGCGCGGGGCGATCGACCCGCGTCTCCTCGTCGAGCACCGTCCACCACCCGGGCACCGTCCACCGGG
>JBPBQU010000247.1:0-4229 GCA_050955085.1 Janthinobacterium lividum
CGGCACGCCGATCGCGACCGGAGCCCAGGACGCCTCCTGGGAGGACTTCGGGGCGTTGACCGGTGAGGTCTCCCCCGCCGCACTGCGGGAGGCGGGGGTCCGCTTCGTCGAGATCGGTCACGCCGAACGGCGGCGGATGTTCGCCGAGGACGACATCGTCACCGCGCGCAAGGCGGCCGCCGCCGCCCGTAACGGCCTCGTCCCGCTGATCTGCATCGGCGAGAACGTCCGCGTCGATGTCGCCGATGCCGCCCGCGCCACCGTCACGCAGGTTCTCGCAGCGCTCGAGGACGTCCCCTCCGACGCCGAGGTGGCGATCGGTTACGAACCCAACTGGGCCATCGGGCAGACGGAGCCCGCCCCACCCGAGCACGTCGTCGGGGTCACGACACGACTGCGAGACGCCGTCTCGCACCGCAGTGGTGTGACCCGCATCCTCTACGGCGGTTCGGCGGGTCCCGGTCTTTTCGCGCAGGTCGCCGAGGGCGTCGACGGCCTCTTCCTCGGGCGTTTCGCGCACGACGTGTCCAACTTCCGCGCGGTGATCCAGGAGATCGCCGAGCACTCCAACCCCTGAAACCGGAGAACCCCGTGCCCACCGCACCCCGCACAGACAAGATCACCCGCGTCGCCCAGATCGGCACCGGATACATGGGCGGCGGCATCGCCCAGTCGCTCGCCCTGGCCGGCAACGACGTCTGGCTGGCCGACGCGGACGCCGAATCGACCCAGCGCAACTACGAGCGGCTGCTCAAGGAGTCGGAGCTGTTCGAGGCCCAGGGTCTCTTCGCGGCGGGCAGCACGGCGATCCTCAAGGAGAAGTTCCACCCTGCGGCCACCATCGAGGAAGCCGTCGCAGACGTCGACTTCGTCG
Organism: Janthinobacterium lividum; assembly: GCA_050955085.1. GTDB lineage: Bacteria > Actinomycetota > Actinomycetes > Actinomycetales > Kineococcaceae > Kineococcus. The sequence goes on from JBPBQU010000247.1 coordinate 875, forward strand.
AAGAGGCCGTCTTCGAGGACCCGGCCGTCAAGAAGGACGTACTCAGCCGCGTCGAGAAGGCCGTCACCCCCGGTACGATCATCGGCACCAACACCTCCACCATCCCCGTCAAGGTGCTGGCCGAGGCGTTCACCGATGCGTCCCTGTTCCTCACGGTGCACTTCTCCAACCCGGCCCCCTTCATCCCCGGCGTGGAACTCGTCACCGGTGAGGCCACCAACCCGGCGGTGCTGCCGATCATCGACGACCTGCTGACCCGCGCTGGCCGTAAGGGGGCACAGGTCAAGGACGTTCCCGGTTTCGTCCTGAACCGGCTGCAGTACGTACTGTTGAAGGAGGCCATGACGGTCGTCGAGGAAGGCGTGGCCACGCCCGCCGACGTCGACACCATCGTCTCCACCACCTTCGGTTTCCGGCTCCCGTTCTTCGGGCCGTTCGCGATCGCGGACATGGCCGGCCTCGACGTCTACGCCAAGGGTTTCAAGGTTCTCGAGAGCCACTTCGGGGAGCGTATGTCGGCCCCGGCCAACCTGACCGAGCTCGTCGCCCAGGGCAAGTTCGGCACCAAGACCGGCTCCGGGTTCCTGGAGCTCGAGCCGGAAAAGCTCGCGGCGCTCATCGACTATCGCAACAGGGCGTACAAGAAGATGCAGGAACTGCTCGACGACCTCGGACCCTCACCGCTCGCGGAATGACGACCGGCAGGATCTGAACCGGGCACGGCCCCTCTCAGGTCGGTGGGGTGAGGTGCTGTTCATCGCGTCACCCCACCGAGCACCGGGAGGTCCCCATGGAAGAGAACCGTCCCCACCCGCTGTCGGCGGTCAGGTCCGCCGTCACCCGTCGTCGGGCTCTCGCGGTGGGTGGGTCCCTGGGGGTCGGGGGGTTGGCGCTCACCGCCTGCAGCAGCGACGCGAACCCCGCGCCGCCCACACCCGATGAATCCTCTGCTGCTTCTGGGTCATCTGCTTCTGGGTCAGGGAACACAGCGACCCCGGTGTCGCCCGACTCCCCTGCACTCACGATGCTCTCGGCGGTTCCGCTCGGTTCGGCCCTCGTCGTCAATGCCTCGGACGGTGCCCCGGTCGTGGTGGCGCAGCCTTCGGCCGGTGAGGTAATCGCATTCTCGGCGCTCTGCACTCACGCGGGCTGTGCGGTCGCGCTCTCCGGTGCGGAACTCGACTGCCCCTGTCACGGTTCCCGCTTCGAGGTACTCACCGGCGCTGTCCTCAACGGCCCCGCAACCGAGGCCCTCGCCCCCTTCGCGGTGCGCGTCGACGGTGACTCCGTCGTAGCCGGCACATGAACCTTGTTCCGCCGGCGGTGAGCAGAAGACCATGACCTCGTCCCCGCCACCTCACGAGACGCCAGACGGCCGCTACTTCGTGGTTCGCGGCCGACTCTGGCGATGCTCCGACCCCTCCCTGTCGCCGCAGCGCCGCCAGGAGCTGGTCGATCAACTGATGTCGGCACGCCGGGACAAAGGTGCAGCCATGAAGGCCGGGGATTCGCAGGCCCGGGAGGACGCCCGGGCTCGGGTGGACCGGGCGAAGCGGGACCTCGGAGAACGGGGCCCCGCCTGGTGGGATGACGGTGCACCTGACCTGACCCGTCATCTGGTGAAGGGGACCTCGTACGCGGACTGGTACGAAGAATTAACCGGTCCTTGAACTGCTGTCTTGTGGTTTTCCACAGTAGACGTTGGGTTGCTTTACCTCCGATAACTGACTTTATCCTGTTATACTGATCGAGTGGAACCCGGAGAGCAGCCACTCGACGAACTGGACGCAGCAGGACTTCCTCCACTGAACCCGCCACCGTCCTTCGATCTGGCCGTCCTCGAAGCCTGGTTCGCGTCGGTCGACCCCGTCCGCCGCGGACTCCGCTCCCCCGGCACGTGGCGCGCCTACGCCACCGATCTCGTGCATTACGGGGCCTGGTGCGCGATCGCGGACCTCGACCCCTTGCCAGCAGAACCCGCGACGGTGTCGGCATACCTCGTCGCCCACGTCGAAGAACTCTCCATTGCCACGCTGCGCCGTCGGTTGGCCGCGATCTCGGTGGCCCATGGACTGATCGGGCAACCATCACCCACCGACGGCGAGCACGTCGCCCTCACGTGGCGGGGGCTGCGCCGGTTGCATGAGACCGGGAAGCCTTCGCACCGGGTCGACGCACTCGAGACGCGCAGCCTCTCGGTGTTGCTGGCACCCCTCGAGGACACCGTGATGGACCACCGCGACCGGGCACTGCTCGTCCTGGGTTTCGCCGGTGCCCTCCGACGCTCCGAGGTGAGCGCACTCGACGTCGCCGACATCGAGGTGTCCCGCGAACGTCTGCGGGTGACCGTGCGCGCTTCCGGCGCCCAGGACCGGCGGGTGGTGGACCTCCCCTACGGCCGACGACGCGAGACCTGTCCCGTACGTTCCTGGCGGGCATGGGTGGCCGTGGCGCGACTCACGGACGGACCGGCGTTTCGCCGGATGACCAAAGGTGGCCGCTCACTGCGCCCCGAACGTCTCGGGGATCGCGGGGTGGCCGAAGTGATCAAGCGGCGCGCGATGGACGCAGGACTCGACCCGACCCTGTTCTCCGGCCACAGCCTGCGCGCCGGATTCGTCACGACCGCCACCCGAGCCGGGGTTCCCGGGGTTTCCATCATGCACCAGTCCGGTCACCGTTCGGCTGCCGCGCTGGCGGCGTGCGTGCGGGAGTCCCGCCCCTTCCCCGCGGACGCTGCGGCGCACGTCGGGTTGTGAGTTCCGCCGGTCTCCCCGCGGCTGGGTCAGGTGACGCGCAGTGGGGCCGAATTCTCTGACGGCAGGAGATCACTACCCGGCCGCCCTCGACGCTGCGCAGTCACACTGAAGACGTCACCGGGTTGGCACCTCAGCACACGACAGATGGCCGTCAGAGTGGAGAACCCCACGGCGCGGGCGCGGTCGTTCTTCAGTACCGAGAGGTTGACGACGGTGACCCCGACGCGCGCGGAGAGTTCCGTGAGTGTCATGTTCCGCTCCGTCAGCAGCCCGTCGAGGTGGCAGACGATGCGGTGGTCCTCGGTGAGCGGGTCCTGGGGGTGCGGTGGCGTCACACCAGACCCGTGACGTCTCGCTGCAGGGAGCCTGCCTGGCACAAACCACCCGCGAGCAGGAGCAGCAGCACTACGACGAGCAGTGAGATGTGCACCGGGAACAGCCAGAGTGCCCCTCGTTCCCACCAGGACGAGACGTGAGCGCCGAGCGATTGCGCGCGATACCGGTGCCGGTGGCGGCGTCACACTGACAGCGTGTGCGAACCAGCCCCCCCACCGAGCACCCCCACCGGTGAGCCCATAGGACAGGGCGTCGCCGAG
>JBPBQU010000248.1:0-4164 GCA_050955085.1 Janthinobacterium lividum
ACGGTGACCCCGGTGTCCACCCCGACAGCCCCGGAGCGGGCCTTGGCAGTGGCCTCGGAGCGGCCCTGGCCGGCCCCGGAGAGGCCCTGGCCGAGCGCGGCGATCTCGCCGTCGCGCAGCAGCAGGTCAACGGGTTCGGCACCCAGCAGCCGCACGTTCTGGATGAGCGTCGTGCTCACGCGTCCCCTCCCGGGAGTTCTCCTGCGAGCAGGAGGTAGAGAACCGCCATCCGGACGGCGACACCGTTCCCGACCTGCTCGACGATCGTCGAACGGGCCGAGTCGGCCGCCTCCGCCGAGATCTCCAGCCCGCGGTTCATCGGGCCGGGGTGCATGACGAGGGTGTGTTCCGCCAGCAGTTTCAACCGCTCGCGCCCGAGGCCGTAGCGGCGGCTGTACTCCCGTGCGGAGGGGAAGAACCCACCCTGTGTCGCGTCCATCCGCTCGGCCTGCACCCGCAGCATCATGACCGCGTCCGGCTCGGCCCTCAGCAGGGTGGCGTCGAGGTCGTGGGAGACCTCGCAAGGCCAGGCCTCGACCCCGACGGGCAGCAGGGTGGGCGGGGCGACCAGGGTGACCTGCGCCCCCAGGGTGTGCAGCAGCAGCACGTTGGACCGGACGACGCGCGAGTGCAGGACGTCACCCACGATCGTCACGCGCACGCCGGCCAGATCTGCTCCCACGCCATGGTCCGCTCCGAGGGTCTGGTCCGCCCCCACACCATCGGCTGCCCCGGCGCGCTGACCCGACACCCCGCCGGCGCGCAGGTGTCGGCGCATCGTGTACGCGTCGAGCAGGGCCTGGGTGGGGTGCTCGTGGGTGCCGTCGCCGGCATTGATCACCGCACCGCGCGTCCAGCCCGCGTGCGCGAGGCGGTGCGGTGCCCCGGACGCGCCGTGCCGGATGACGACCGCGTCGGCACCCATGGCCTCCAGGGTCAGTGCGGTGTCCTTCAGGCTCTCGCCCTTGGAGACGCTGGACCCCTTGGCGGAGAAGTTGATCACGTCGGCGGACAACCGCTTGGCGGCCGCCTCGAAGGACGTCCGGGTGCGGGTGGAGTCCTCGAAGAACAGGTTGACGACCGTGCGTCCGCGCAGGGTGGGGAGCTTCTTGATCTCCCGGCGCTGGGTGGCGGCCATCTCCTCGGCGACGTCGAGGACGCGGACGGCGCCCGCGTGGTCGAGGTCGGCGGCGGAGAGCAGGTGACGCATCGAGGCGCTCACCCGGGATTCCCCCCGGTCAGGACGACCGCGTCCCGGCCGTCGGTCTCGGCGAACAGGACGCTGATCCGCTCGGAGGAGGACGTGGGGAGGTTCTTGCCGACGTGATCGGCGCGGATCGGCAGTTCCCGGTGCCCCCGGTCGACGAGCACCGCGAGGCGCACGGCCCGGGGACGGCCGACGTCGGAGAGCGCGTCCAGCGCGGCACGGATGGTGCGACCCGAGAACAGGACGTCGTCGACGAGCACCACGACCTTGTCCTCGATCCCGTCGGCCGGGACGTCGGTGGGGAGCAGTTCGCGGGTGGGGTGGCGACGCAGGTCGTCGCGGTACATCGTCACGTCGAGGGAGCCGACGGGGACCGTGACCCCCTCCACCTCGGCGAGTCGGCGGGCCAACCGGCGGGCGAGCGGGACACCGCGGGTGGGGATGCCGAGCAGGACGAGGTCGTCCGCGCCCTTGTTGGTCTCCAGAATCTCATGCGCGATGCGGGTGATGGCCCGCTGCATGTCGGCTCCTTCGAGGAGCACACGTCCGGCGTCATGGGCAGCAGTCAATGCCGACCTCCTTCCCCGCCTCACGGGGCGGATCATTAAAGGATGTCCTCGCCTGCCCCGGACGGTCGTTTCCCGGGGTCGAGCGGTCAGCCGCGACCCTACAGGAGCGGGGCCGGGTGCCCGCCCGGGGCCGAGGTGGCACCGAAACCCTGTCGTTGTGAGATCAATCGCTCACACGGAGTAAGGGGTTGGGTGCCGAGAGAGTGGTGCTGACCCAAGAATCGGGTGGAATGCGGCAGGTCAGCTTGACGAAGGCGTTCACGCTCCGTAACCATTCTCGTATGGCATCGGACTACTCCCGCGCACTCGGATCGCGCCTTCGCGCTATCCGTACCCAACAGGGGCTGTCCCTGCACGGCGTCGAAGAGAAGTCCGAGGGACGGTGGAAGGCCGTCGTCGTGGGCTCCTACGAGCGCGGCGACCGTGCGGTGACCGTCCAACGACTGGCAGAGCTCGCGGACTTCTACGGAGTCCCCGTCTCGGCCCTGCTCCCCGAAGGCGCCCCGCAAGGCAGCTCCGAACCCCCACCCAAGCTGGTGCTCGACCTCGAGCGACTCCAGGACGTACCGGCCGAGAAGGCCGGCCCGCTGGATCGCTACGCCAAGACCATCCAGTCCCAGCGCGGCGACTACAACGGCCGGGTCCTCTCGATCCGCGCCGACGACCTGCGGACCCTCGCCGTGATCTACGACGTGCCCGCCACGGCCCTGTGCGACGAGTTCATCGCCTGGGGTGTGCTGAACGCCGACGCACGCCGCGCCGTCGAACACAGCTGAGGTCGCCGATCACCGAGCAGGCGGTGACGAGGAACGGCCCGGCCCCTTCTGGGGCCGGGCCGTTCGTCGTCTCCCCTGCAGCACGCAAGCGCCGGACCCGCGTGGGTCCTCGCTCACCGCACTCAGGCGGTGAGCGTCTCCTTGAGGTCCGCGATACGGGCCAGCAGACCGTTGACGAACTTCGGTGACTCGTCCGTGGACAGATCCTGGGCGATCTCGACAGCCTCGCTGATGACGACGTGGTCGGGGACGTCGTTGGAGTGCAGGACCTCCCACACCCCAATCCGCAGCACCGCACGGTCCACGGCCGGCATGCGATCGATCGTCCAGCCCATGGAGTACGTCGAGAGGACCTCGTCGATACGGGCGAGATTCGCCACCACACCCTCGACGATGGTGACCGCGTACTCGTTCATCGGCGGATCGGAGCGGAGGATCTTCGCCTTCAGGACCACCAACGGGTCCAGCGAGCGCTGATCGGCCTCGAAGAGGACCTCCAGCGCCCGGGTGCGCGCCTTGCGGCGGGCTGCCACCTCAGTTCACGCGACCGAGGTAGTCGCCGGTGCGGGTATCGACCTTGACCTTGGTGCCCTGCCCGAGGAACAACGGGACCTGGATCTCATAGCCGGTCTCGACGGTCGCGGGCTTGGTGCCACCGGTCGAGCGGTCACCCTGCAGACCGGGCTCGGTGTAGGTGATCTCCAGGACGACCGAGGTCGGCAGCTCGACGTAGAGCGGGGTGCCCTCGTGGGTCGCCACCACGGCTTCCTGGCTCTCCAGCAGGTAGTTCGCGGCGTCACCCACCGTCGCGGCCAGGATGGTGATCTGGTCGTAGGTGTTGGAATCCATGAAGACGAAGTCCTCACCGTCGCGGTACAGGTACTGCATGTCGCGCTTGTCGACCGTCGCGGTCTCCACCTTGCTGCCCGCGTTGAACGTGCGGTCGACGACCTTTCCCGACAGCACGTTCTTGAGCTTCGTCCGAACGAAGGCACCGCCCTTGCCGGGCTTCACGTGCTGGAACTCGATCACGGCCCACAGGTTGCCGTCGAGGTTCAGCACGGTGCCGTTCTTCAAATCGTTCGTCGATGCCACGTCGTCTCTCAGTCCGTCTCAAGGTTCACTGGTGGTGCTCCGTCGTCGCGCACCCGTTCACCGGTACCAGGCGCAGTTGCGCGCCGTCATCGTAGCGAGACCGGGGCGACGGTGACGTCCACCGACCTCGAACCCTGCCGGCGAACGAGTCCGGGACTTCTCCCTCCCGGTGACCGACTGCGCCGGAGGAGTGCCCCGAGCAGGCCGTCCGGGTGGCGCTGCGCCACCGGCCTCAGCGTCGCCTCGACGCCATCCGATGCCTGAGGAACCACATCCAGAAGCCAGGGCCGGGACGGAGGCAGATCGTGCACCAGCGCACCGAGAGGTCGACGGCCGTGCGGCCTCCCGCCCCCAGGCAGGCGGCGGTCCCTGGACACCGACAACCGCACCGGCTGGTCACCGCCGCCGTCGCCGCCTGCCTGGCGGTGGGGATCGCCGCAGCCGTGACGCTGCCGATCCTGCTCGACCACCGGACCGAGACCACCGCGCAGTCCCTGCGCGGTGAGGTCCAGTCGGT
>JBPBQU010000249.1:0-4149 GCA_050955085.1 Janthinobacterium lividum
GCGCCCTCGCGCCCTATCTGACGTTCCAGGTCGATCAGATCGGAGCCGGTGTCACCTGCACGGCCACGGCGGCCGTGGTGGCAAACCTCTATGGCGGGACGTCGACACAGACCCTGTCCGGGCTGGTCAGTGCGGCCGGTACGTATGCGACCGGTCTGGGGTCCTGGACCGCGGCGCCGTCGACGCCACCGACGGTCCAGCGTTACCGGTTCATGTACACCTTGCAGGACAACAACGCAGCGGCGGGTCTGGCCGCCCAGGTGAGTTTCACCTGGGAAGCTCGCAGCCCCGGCTAGTAACGGCCGATGCACCGGAGCAGTGGGCGGTTCAGGATGTCGACTGCCCACCCCGCAGCTCAGAGCCGTCACCGGCCCTGAATAGTGAGCGTTCAGAACGTCCACAGAGTGCGGATACCGCAACCGGTCGGATCAGCACTGCGCTCGGGCCGCGGTCGGTGAGTCGCACGGTGGTGTCAGGACGCCGATGCAGCGCGGTGCACGGCTGTGTCTGTGGTGCGGCGCCACCCCAGGACCGTCAATGACCCTGGGAGGCGCCGCTTCCTGACCTCGTCCGGATCGTCGACGAGGTCAGGGGGTGGACAGGTGGGTCAGGCTTTCTTGGCGTAGCGGCGACGGAACTTCTCGACGCGACCCTCGGCGTCGAGGACGCGGGCCTTACCGGTCCAGAAGGGGTGGCTGGCCGCCGAGACGTCGACGTCGACGAGGGGGTAGGTCTCACCGTCGGTCCACTCGATGGTGGGCTGGCCGGAACGGGTCGACAGGGTCGAGCGGGAGAGGAAGGCGGTGTCGGCGGACTTGTCGCGGAAGACGACGGGGCCGTACTCGGGGTGGGTCGAAGGCTTCACGGGATGTGCTCCTTGGAGGACTGGTTCTCGGTGACGCTGGCGCTGTATCCAGTACAAGTCGTTCTCGGGGGAGCGTGTTCCACGGCGAGGGACGTCCGGGGACCGTGAGAGTCGGCGTGGTCATCGCGACCGGTCGCTCGTACGCAAGGACGATCCTGTCCTGCGCGCACATGGATCTCCGCGACGGACGTCGACCCCCGGTGCGACCCTTGTCCGGGATGACGCGACGATGCTCGGGTGAGCGAATCCCCGACCCGAGGTGACGGCGTCATCCGTCCTGATGTGGTGTTCCGTTCGGAATCCCCCGGTAGTCCTGCCGGGCGGCGTCTGCGCGCCGAGTACTGGGACGACGTCACGCTGGCGTCAGGGTTGTCGGTGGTGGGTGGGCCGCCGGAGAGCGACCTCAGCGACCTCGTCGCACCGCACGGTGGGTTCTTCATCGCGCACCACGACGGCCGCGACGTCGGATGCGTGGGGGTGCGCACCCTCGACGGTGGCGATGTGGAGGTCAAGCGGCTCTACGTCTCGCCCGCGGCGCGTGGGCTCTCGCTGGGCCGGCGGCTGCTCACCCTGGCCGAGGACTGGGCACGGGAACGGGACGCCTCGCGCCTCGTCCTCGACACCAGGGCTGCCCTGGTGGTGGCGCGTGGTCTGTACGCCTCCGCAGGTTTTGTCGAGGTGGAGCCGTACAACGACAACGGTCACGCCGAGGTCTGGTACGCGAAACCCCTCGAGGGTTGATGCGTTGCTCCGTGCCCGGCGGGCCCGACGACGGTTCAGGTGCGCGGGACGGGGCGTCCGGTGACCGGACTGGAGTACACGACCGATGTCGTGATCCCGCCGAGCGTGGCGAGTTTCCCGGTGAGCTCCTCCAGGTGGCGCATGTCTCGGGCGAGGACCGTGAGCACGAAGCAGTCCTCGCCCGTGACGTGGTGGGCCTCCAGGACGTTGGGCATGACCGCGACGAGGTCGTGGAACGGTTTGTAGTTCCCCGTCGGGTATCTCAGGCGCACGTGCGCGCGGACTCCGAGGCCCACCGCTGACGGGTCGACCGTCGCCCGGTAGCCCGTGATGACACCGGTCTCCTCCAGGCGGCGCACCCGCTCCACCACGGCCGAGGCGGACATCGAGACCGTGCGGGCGAGGTCGGCCCAGGACTGTCGACCGTCGCGCTGCAGCTCGGCCAGGAGACGGTGATCGGTGTCATCGAGGATCACCCGGCCAGAATGGCCCATCACCGGCGGATCGTCGGTGCGACGGTCGGAACACCGGGGATCGAGCCTGTCCGATCGGGGTTCTGCCACCTAGCGTCGACGTCATGGACCTAACCACCACGGCCGTTCCATCTCCGGTCACGGGTATCACGCTGCCCCCGCCGACGCCCTCGTCGAGTTCTCCCGACGCCTCGCGTTGGGCACCGACCCTTCCGACGTCCACGCCGCGCTGACGGGTGGTGAACCGGGTTTCGTCGTTGTCGACACCCGCAGCGAGGAGGCCTGGCGCCAGGGCCATGTGCCCGGCGCTGTCCATCTGCCCACCCGGCAGATCGCGCGGCGCGCCCATGAGATCGACGCCGCCCTCGTCGTCGTCGCCTATTGCTGGGGCCCGGGCTGCAACGGGGCGACGCGGGCGGTGATCGAGTTCGCACGCCTGGGATATCGGGTCAAGGAGATGTGGGGCGGCTTCGAGTACTGGGCCCGTGAGGGGTTCCCGGTCGAGGCGGGTGGTGTCGTCAGGGCCTGTGCCGTCGACCCGCTGACGGCGCCCGCGGCTCACCCGGTCTCGTGCGGTTGCTGAGGTCCGAACGCCGGCGCCCTCAGGGACGTCTCGGCTGCCGGGAAGTTCAGATTCGGCCGGCGAGTTCCCGGGCGGCCTCGTGTGCGGCGGCGAGTTCCGCGTCGCTGCGTTCACGCACCGGAAACAGGTCCGGCAGCCGGTCGGCCAGGGTTGCGCTGGTCTGGATCACCGAGACGGTCATGCCGAGCGACTCGCCCATGATCAGCTGGAGCACGGGAACCCCGTGGTCCCAGCCCTCGGTGGGGGTTCCCGCGTCGTACAGACCACCCCGACTGCTCACGACGACGACCTCACGGCCCGCCATCGGCTGGGTACCGGGGCCGGCCATGACGCCGGGGACGTGGACGTTGTCGATCCACACCTTGAGCGTGGAGGGCACCGTGTAGTTGTAGAGCGGGGCGCCGATGACGACGACGTCGGCCGCTCGCAGCTCGTCGAGAATCACCTGCTGGATCCTGGCCGCCTCCGTCGGCGGTGCTGCATCGGGTTTGCGGGCCTGCGCCGGCCAGTGCAGCTCGGAGTCGGCCAGGTGCGGCAGCGGGTCGCGGTGCAGGTCCCGGTGAGTGACCGTGAACTCCGCGCCGCGGGCGCGCCAGGCGTCGGCGAAGGAGGCGGTGACGGCCCGCGACCGCGACGTCGCGAGGTCGGCCGAGGAGTCCAGGTGCAGGAGGTGCGGCATAGCGCGAGGCTACTCACCCCCCATCGCCCCGGTGAAACCGGTTCATAGGGCCCGTGACCTGCGATCTAGGGTCGTCTGGGGGTGGTTCTGACAGCGGTACCAGGCCACTCCATCAAGCACGCCAGGGGTGTTGTCGGCGGTTTCGGTTCCTCATCGCGGCTCACACGGCCGGCCGGGTTGCCGTGGAAGGGGATTTGCTGTCTGGCCGCAGCCCTTTACGATCGGGGGTGGTCGTCTTCGCGCAGCTCCACGCTCGGGTAGGTCGTACACCGCGGGTGATGGCCGGGCGGGTTCGGCCGGGACCAGCGCGTGGGTGGGTGGCGTGTTCGTCGGGTTCTCGACGTCGAGGAAGGTGACCCGGCGGTCGTCGAGTCCAGCTGGATAGGCAGTGCGCTCACGCACTGCCCATCGAGGATGCCTACCGAGGGCAGCTCCCGTCGTTCGCACCATCGCGGTAGACCACCCACGTCGCGGCGTCCGTTACTCCGTTCGAGGGATCTCGACACACCTCTCGCGCCCGTCGAAAGACCGGGTCCTCGCGGTGGAGCGGTTCGTGGGGCCAGGTTCCCCTCCCGACGTCGACGGACTACGTCAGCGTCGGCACGGACGACATCCACCGCGCGGCACGAGGATTCATCGCCGGGAGAGCGGTGCCGTCGGCGATACCGGAGACAACCAGCCCGGAACACGGGCGTCTCCATCGCGGGGTCTAGGGAGCGCATGGTGATTGCGGGTGGTGGGGGGTCTGTGTCAGCCTCCGCTCCCTCGGCAGTCGGCGAGGTGGGGTCGTGGTGTCCGGTTTCGACGT
>JBPBQU010000250.1:0-4141 GCA_050955085.1 Janthinobacterium lividum
TCCGGACAAGGACGCGGACGGGCTGCATCCGACGAACCTGGGTCGCCTCGTGCTGCGGGTGGGTGAGGAGATCACCTCCCCGCTGCCGTGCACCCCGCGCGGGGTGATCGACCTGCTGCTGCGCCACGACGTCGCGCTCGACGGGGCCGAGGTGGTCGTCGTGGGCCGCGGGGTGACGGTCGGTCGCCCGATCGGTCTGCTGCTCACGCGTCGGCAGGTGAACGCCACGGTCACGCTGTGCCACACCGGGACCCGGGACCTGGCGCAGCACCTGCGCCGAGCCGACGTCATCGTCGCGGCCGCGGGGGTCCCCGGTCTGGTGACGAAGGATGTCGTCAAACCCGGCGCCGCCGTCCTCGACGTCGGGGTCTCGCGCGTCCTGGACCCGCAGACGGGGAAGAACAGACTCACGGGTGACGTGGCGCTCGACGTGGCCGAGGTCGCCGGGTTCATGGCGCCCAATCCCGGTGGGGTCGGGCCGATGACGCGGGCGTTGCTGCTCACCAACGTCGTGGAGTCCGCCGAGCGCGCCGCGGGTCTGCGGTAGTCACCCGGGAGTTCCCGCTCGGCGGCGTCGGGTAGCGTCCGCGCGTGCCTGCGAAGAAGAAGTCGGCGGTCGTCGCCACGGTCAACGTGAACGGCGTTCGCGCCGCCGTGCGGCGCGGGATGCACCCGTGGTTGGCTGCGCGCAACCCCGATGTCCTGTTGTTGCAGGAGGTCCGGGCGCCGGATGCGGAACTGCGCGCGGCGCTGCCGACGTTCACCCACGTCGCGCACACGCAGGCCGCGGCCAAGGGCCGGGCGGGGGTCGCGATCGCCGCGACCACGGAGTTCTCGGCGGTGCGGGTCGGCCTCGGTGACGACGATTATTTCGCCACCTCGGGACGCTGGATCGAGGCGGACCTCGAGACGGCTGCGGGGCCCCTGACGGTCGTGAGTGCCTACGTCCATTCGGGGGAGGTCGGAACCCCGCAGCAGGACGAGAAGTACCGCCTTCTCGACGCGATGGACGTTCGGCTGGCCGAACTCGGCGCGATCGCCGCGGACACGGGTCGCGAGGCCCTCGTCGCGGGCGATCTCAACATCGGTCACACCGAGAACGACATCAAGAACTGGAAGGGCAACCGCGGCAAGGCTGGGTTCCTCGAGGAGGAACGTGCCCACTTCGACCAGTGGTTCGGCGCCTTGGGCTGGGTCGACGTCCAGCGCCGCGCCGCGGGTGACGTGCCCGGGCCCTACGCATGGTGGTCCTGGCGCGGGCAGGCGTTCGACAACGACTCGGGGTGGCGCATCGACTACCAGTTGGTGACGCCCGGATTGGCGGCGCGGGTCGGGTCCATCACGACGGACCGCGCGCCCAGCTACGCCGAACGCTTCTCCGACCACGCGCCCGTGGTGGCCACCTACCACGCCTGACGGGCCCCCACGGGAGGGGTCTCGACGGCGCAGTGGGTCTCAGCGGGACAACTCCTCCAGTGCGGGGAAGATCGCCTCCGACCACGTCGGGAACGCCCGCACGTGGTGGGTCAGCAGGTCGATGTCGAGGCGGGCACGCACCGCGAGGGCGAGTTCACCACCCCAGGAGTCGGCATCCGGGCCGACGCACGCCGCTCCGACCAGGACACCGTCGGCGCCGACGAACAACTCGACCCCACCGGTGACCGCCTCGCGTCGCGAGAGCTGGGTGAGGGTGGCCCGCTCCACCTCGCCGACGTCGAAGCGCGCCGATCGCGCGTCCTTACCGGAGGTGTCGCCCACGCAGAACACCGCGGGGTTGGTGAAGACGGCGCGGGGTATCGCCGAGTAATCGGCGTCGCGCCCCCGGCCGAGCAGTTCCCCGACCACGGTGCGGGCCTGGTGGTTCGCGGTGTGGGTGTAGTTCGAGATCCCCGTCACGTCACCGACCGCGAACAGGCCGGGAACCGTGACCCCCGAGGCGTCGACGACGCGGCAGCGGGCGTCGGTGCGCAATGCGCCCGACGTCGTGAGCCACTCGTCGTCCAGGCCCAGGTCGGTGGTGACCGGGCGGCGTCCGGTGGCCGAGAGCACCCGGTCGGTGTCGAGCCGGCTGCCGTCGTCGAGGACCAGGACGTGGGCGTCGGCGGTGGCCTCCACCCGGACCGCCTCGACGCCGGTGCGCACGTCGACACCCTCCGCTGCGAGCGCGTCGGCGACGGCGTCACCCACCCACCTCGGTTCGCTGGAGAGCAGGTGCGGTCCCCGTTGCACCAGGGTGACCTCGCTGCCCAGACCACGAAACGCCTGCGCGAGCTCGCAGGCCACCGGGCCACCCCCCAGCACCACCAGACGTCGCGGGAGGTCGTCGGCGGAGAGCGCCTCCTCCGACGTCCAGTTCGGCGCGTCCTCGAGCCCGTCGACGGGCAGGCGCACGGGGGTGCTGCCGGTGCCGATCACGAGGGTGCGGGTCGTGAGGACCTCGGTGCCACCGCCGCTCAGGTCGACACGAACGGTGCGGGTCTGCCCGGAGCTCGGATGCCCGGGGTTGGTGTCTTCGGGATTCGTCGCGCCGAGTCGCGCCGTGCCGCGTACGACGCGGACGCCGTCCTCGACGAGCTGGCGCGCGGGGGCGGTGTCGTCACGATCCGAGGCGGCCGTGTCCCGGACCGCTCTGGCCGCGACCCAGGAGAGCCGGGCGCGAGCCGAGAGCAGTAGTGATTTCGCGGGGACACACGCCACGTAGGGGCAGAACCCGCCGACGAGACCGCGTTCCACGAGGACGACGTCGAGCCCGGCCTGGGCCAGCTGCTGGGCGACCATCTTCCCGCCGGAGCCCGACCCCACGACGACCACGTCCAGCTCCGCGTTGCGCTCCACCCGGTGATCCTTTCCGAAGGGCTGACGCGCCGCGCGCCGAAGGGACGACGCCGACGGGTGCGCGGAGATGGTTGGGTGTCCCGGTGCCTGTCATCGATCCGCCCGGCCTGGAGTGCCTCGACCTCGGCAAGAGGTTCGCCACGGTGGCCGCGCTGGACCACCTCACGGTGTCCTTCACCGCACCCGCCACGGGTCTGCTCGGGGCCAACGGCGCCGGCAAGTCGACCCTGTTGCGCACCGCGCTGGGTCTGACCCGGCCCGACACCGGGCGCCTGCGCGTCCTCGGCCTCGACGCCGTCCGCGAGCGCGGTGAGGTCCGGCGGCGGGTGGGGTTCATGCCCGAGCACCCCTGCCTGCCCGCCGACATGTCCGCGCAGGACGTCTGCGTGCAGCTCGCCCGGTTGCGTGGTCTGGGTCGCCGTGACGCGGTGCGCCGCACCAGTGAGGTGCTTTTCGCCGTCGGGCTGGAGGAGGAACGGCGCCGTCCGGTGGGTTCCTACTCGCTCGGGATGCAGCAGCGGACGAAACTGGCGCAGGCCCTCGTGCACGGGCCGGACCTCGTCCTGCTCGACGAACCCACCTCCGGCCTCGACCCGGCGGGGCGCGAGGAGATGCTCGGCATCGTGCGCCGGTTGTCCACCGAACTCGGCATCCGGGTGATCGCGAGTTCCCACGTCCTGGAGGACATCGAACGCACCTGTGACGAGGTCGTCGTGCTCCGCAGCGGGACCCTCGCCGCGCAACGACCCGTCGTGGTGGGCCACGCCACCGGGGGTGGTGTCGAACTGCGGATCACCGGGAACCCGAATGTCTTCGCCGCGGCCCTCGAACCACTGCTCACCCCCTACGGGGTTCGGCTCGCGCCCACTCCCGCCGGTGACATCGGGTTGAGTTCCAGCCCCGACGTCGTGCTCGACCTCGTCCGCGACCTCGCGGCCGAGAGGGGGTTCGGGGTGCAGCGCCTCGTCCCCGCCGAACGAGGTCTGGAGGATCTGGTGGTTGACGCCATGGGGGTGCACGGTGGCTGACCAGGAACTGGTGCGCGGAACTCCGCAGGAGGCGCCTCGCGCTGTGCTGCACGACATCCGCTATTCGCGCTTCGCGGGTGCGTTGCGGCCACGTCGCAGCGCCGTGGCGAGTTTCGTGGCGTCCAGCGTGCGTCGCCCGCTGGGGCTGCGGCGTAGCGCCGGGTCGAAGGTCTGGCCCTTCCTGCTGCTGGCGGCCGCGTATCTGCCCGCGCTGGCGGTGGTGGCCGTCCCGCTGCTCGTACCGCAGGTGTCGTTGCAGCCCACCCAGCTGATCAGTT
>JBPBQU010000251.1:0-4104 GCA_050955085.1 Janthinobacterium lividum
CCCCGTCGTGACCCGGGGTGCCGGAACGGGTCTCACGGGGGGATCGAGCGCGCGACCCGGTGAGATCGTGCTCGACGTCTCGGGGATGAACCGGATCCTGGAGATCCGTGCCGAGGACCAGGTGGCTGTCGTCGAACCCGGGGTCATCACCGCGGACCTCGACGCCGCCGCGGGTGCGCACGGGTTGTTCTACGCGCCCGACCCGGCGAGTTCCGCGATCTCCTCGATCGGCGGGAACATCGCGACCAACGCAGGTGGCCTGCGGTGCGCAAAATACGGTGTGACGCGCGATGCCGTCCTGGGTCTCGACCTCGTGCTCGCCGACGGGCGGCGGCTGCGTACCGGCCGCCAGACCGTGAAAGGCGTTGCCGGTTACGACCTCACGAGTCTCGTCGTCGGCTCCGAGGGGACGCTGGCCGTCGTCGTCGGCGCCACCCTTCGCCTACGCCCACGACCCGACGTGATCGCAACGCTCGCAGCGCACTTCGACGATCTCGTCGCGGCGGCGGCAGCAGCTTCCGCCATCACGGCGGCCCGGTTGCAACCCGCCGTCCTGGAACTCGTCGACGCCGTCACCCTGGAGGCCGTCGACGCCGCCCGCGGCAGTTCACTGCGCTCCGACGGCGCGGCCGTCCTCGTCGTGCAGTGCGACGGCCGCGGTGCCGAGGCGGAGATCGCGGCCGTGGGTGCGGTCATCACCCCGTTCGCCTCCTCGTGGAGCTCCACGACCGATCCCGTCGAGGCGGAGGAACTCCTCGCGGCCCGGCGCGCGGGATTGCCTGCCCTCGAACTCACCGGTGACGTGTTCATCGAGGACATCGCCGTTCCGCGCTCAAAACTCGCCGAGGCCGTCGCCGGGATCCAGGAGATCTCGGCCCGCACCGGCGTCCGCATCGCCACGATCGCGCACGCGGGTGATGGGAACCTGCATCCGATCATCGTGGTCGAACGCGGTGGCACGGTCACCGCGGGGCCACCGTGGGAGGCCGCGTGCGCGGTTTTCGACCTCGCGCTGCGTCTCGGCGGCACCCTGACGGGCGAACACGGCGTCGGACTGTTGAAGCGGGCGTGGCTGCGGACCGAACTGGGTGACGACTCCCTCACGTTGCAGCGCAGCATCAAGGCGGTGTTCGATCCGTTCACCATCTTGAACCCGGGTAAGGGGATCTGACCGGTAGGGGCTCAGGTCCCGGACTGAGCGGACCGTGCCGCGCAGCGATGGAGACGGCCTCGGCGCCACGTCACGTTCGCGGCCGAAGATGGCCGCGACCCAGAAATTCTAGCTACTCAGAGTTAACTGTATGCAACGCAATGCGAATCTGGATCGCCCGAGTCGGTGGTCCTCGGTGTATCGCCGTGCATCTTGGACCACCGGGAGTCACCATCAGCTGGTGGCCGTCTGGACGTCGTTCATCGATCTCGTGCACCTCGTCGGTGCCGTCGGCTGCGTGCTGCTGACCGCCGCTTTCGCCGCTCAGGGCGAACCCGCCCGAGCGGCCTTCTACGGACTCACCGCCATCGCGCTCACGGTCGGCCTCGCGTACCGACGCGACCGACGGCCCCCCGCCCCCGCCCCCACCTCCACCTCCACACCCGTTGTCATCGACCTGCGGGCGCCCGGGACCACCCAGACCCTGGCGGTGACCCCTACCGCCACCTCCCCCACCACGCCGACGTCGACGGGTACAGCGGTTGCCCGCCCCGCACCGCCGCGGTGACCCCCACTACCGTCTCGGGATGACCACCGGACCCACGCTCGAACTCACCTCCGGCGCGGAGATCCGCTCCGTCCACGTCGGCCCCATGGACAACGTGGCGTACCTGATCACGTGCCGCAGCACCGGCGTCCAACTCCTGATCGACGCGGCCGATGAACCGGACACCCTGCTCGACCTCGTCGGTGAGGGATCCCCGGCGGGGTTGACCACCATCGTCACGACCCACCGTCACCGCGACCACGTGGGTGCCCTCAGCGCCATGGTGGAGGCCACCGGTGCGGTGACGGCCGCGGGCAGCGACGACGCCGACCACCTGCCGGTCACCGTCGACCGCCGCCTCGGAGACGGGGACGTCATCCGCGTCGGCGAGGTCGAGCTCGGCGTCGTCCACCTGCGTGGACACACACCCGGTTCCATCGCCCTCGTCCTGCGCGACGATGCTGCGGGGGGTCCTGATCACGTCTTCACGGGTGATTCTCTTTTCCCCGGCGGGCTGGGGAACACCCACGGCGACGCGGCGGCCTTCACCTCGCTCTTCGACGACGTGAATGCCCGCATCTTCTCGACGCTGAGCGATCCAACGATCGTCCACCCCGGTCATGGGGCACCGACCACGATCGGCGCGGAACGTCCGCAGCTCGACGAATGGCGCGACCGCGGTTGGTGACATCGCAGCCGCCCGGCTGTGATGTGCGCGGGGGGTCAGCTCGGGGGGCAGCTCGGGGGGGTCAGCGCGGTGCTCGGCGCCACACCGAGCGGGGTGTGACGGCCATCGCCGCCGCGAGTCCGCGCAGCGGCCCCGGGATCCACACGGTGTCCCGGCCGGTCGCGAGGGCGCTCACGACGGCGGCGGCGACCTCCGCCGGGGTGCTGGACAACGGGGCCGGTGACATCCCCCTGCTCATGCGCCCGATCACGAATCCCGGTCGGGCCAGCAGCAGGTGGACACCGCTGCCGACCAATGCGTCCGTGAGACCGGAGGCGAAACCGTCCAGACCGGCCTTCGCCGACCCGTACACGTAGTTCGCCCGCCGCACCCGCGCACCCGCGATCGAGGAGAACACCACCATCCGGCCCGCCCGCAACGGTCGCAGCAACCGGGCCAGGTGGGTCAGGACACTCACCTGGGCGGTGAAGTCGGTGTGCAGCACCGCGAGTGCGTGCTCGACGTCGACCTCGGCGCGGGCCTGGTCGCCCAGGATCCCGAACGCGACGACGGCGTCGAGCGCACCGTGGCGCCCCACCACGTCGGAGAGCAGCGGTCCGTGCGCTGCGAGGTCGTCGGCGTCGAACTCCACCGTCTCGACCGCGTGCGCACCCGCGGCGAGCAACCGCCCGCGTTCGTCGTGCAGGTCGGTGGATCGGCGCGCGGCGAGCACCACCGTGCGCGCACCCGCCCGGACGAGCCGTTCGGCGACCTCGAGCCCGATCTCGCTGCGACCCCCGAGCAGCAACAGGGTCTCAGCGACAGGTCTGGCGTCACGGGTGCTCACGGCGAGAGTGTGCCCGACGGACTTCCGGGAACCTCATGGTGATCAGCTCCGGCAACGGGATCGACCCCGAGAGAGGGCTCGATCTCCGCCAACCGCCCCACGAGGTGCAGTTTCGACCCGTCCCGACTGCGCACCGCGGTACTCCACCCCGGACTGCCCTCGAACTCGCTCCTGGCCACCAGATGCCGCACGGTCGCGGGCAGCAGCAGGGGCGCATGGAACTCCGCGTCGAAGCGTGCCGCCGCCGGTGGTGAACCACCGAGGGCCGCGAGACTGCGCGACGCCGTCCACATGCCGTGCGCGAGAGCCCGGTGGAAACCCAGCAACCGGGCGGTGGCGGCGCAGAGGTGGAGCGGGTTCACGTCCCCACTCACCCCCGCGTAGCTCCGCCCGGTGTCGGCGGGAACCCGCCAGCGGGTTCCCGCCCCCGCCGGCACGGGTAGGCGGTCGGTGGCCGCAGCGATCGGCCCGGGCATCCACACCCCGCGTGCGAGGTAGCGGCTACGCCCGATCCACACCACCTCCTCCTCACCCCGCGCCCGCACCTGCGTCAGCAGGTCGACGGTCGCGCCGCGCTGGTGCGCCCGCATCCCCACGGCCCGCACGTCGATGTCGAGCGGTTCGTCGACGACGAGGGGGCGGTGCTGCTCGAAACCCTGCCGCACGTGCACCAGCCCGAGGAGGCGGAACGGAAACCCCTCCCCCACCAGGAGTCGCACCTGCAACGGGAAGGACAGCAGATGCGGGAACGGCAGCGGAACGGTGTCGCGCACCACAAACCCCGTACTGCGGCAGAACCGGGCGAGCTGACCGACGTCGAACCGGGCACCGCGCAGGGCGACTGCGGTGCGGGGGAAGTCGGGCGCAGGCCGGGGCCTGTGCAGCAGTGAGCG
>JBPBQU010000252.1:0-4101 GCA_050955085.1 Janthinobacterium lividum
CACCGCCGCGGAGCAGTTCGATGGGGTCCACCTCGTCCTCACGCATCGCAACGTCCCGACGACGTTGTATTCGACGGGGCGGCACGAGAACCGACTCGACGACCCGGACGACACGCTCGTTCTCGACCCGGTACTGCGCTACCCCGGCCAGCGGGTCGCCGTCGCGGTCGCGGAGAACCTCGGTATCGCCGAGGAGGCATTGCGTCGCATCGTCGTGGAGTACGAGGAACTTCCCAGCGTCGTGACCCCGGAGTCCGCCTTGCAACCGGGTGCGCCGCTGGTGCACGGGGACAAGGACGCCGCGGTTTCGCGCATCGCGGATCCACAACGGAACCTCGTTGCCGAGCTGCACGGTGGGGTGGGTGACGTCGAGGCGGCGTTGGCGGTGGCGGACGTCACGGTGTCCGGGACGTATCGGACGCAGCGGGTCTCGCACGTCGCCCTGGAAACCCACGCTGCCGTGTCCTGGCTCGACGACGACGGTCGACTCGTCGTCCGCACCAGCACTCAGGTGCCGTTTCTGGTGCGCGACGAACTCGTCCGGATCCTCGGCCTGGAACGGGACAGGGTGCGGGTGTTCGCGGCCCGCGTGGGTGGGGGTTTCGGTGGGAAGCAGGAACTCCTCACCGAGGACCTCGTCGCCCTCGCCACCCTGCGGACCGGACGGCCGGTGCAATACGAGACGACACGCGGTGAGGCGCTCTCCGCGCTGCCCACCCGGCACCCCATGCGCGTCTCGGTGCGCCTTGGTGCCAGTCGCGACGGAACCCTGACCGCACTCGCGGTCGATGTACTGTCCAACGCGGGCGCCTACGGCAACCATTCACCGGGTGTGATGTTCCATGGCTGCCACGAATCGGTCGCGACGTATCGCTGCCCGGCCAAACGCGTCGACGCGCGGGCCGTCTACACCAACACCGTTCCCTCGGGTGCGTTTCGGGGTTACGGCCTCGGTCAGGTCGTGTTCGCCCTCGAATCGGCGATGGACGACCTCGCGCGTGAACTCGGCATTGACCCTTTCGAGCTGCGCCGCCGTAACGTCGTGGTGCCGGGTGACCCGTTCGTGGCCACGTCCTACCCGTCTTCGGGTTTCGAGGCCGACGACGGCCTCCGCTACGGCAGTTACGGGTTGGACCAGTGCCTGGACCTCGTCGAGGAGGCGCTGCCGCGCGGAGGGGAACCCACCCCCGACGGACCCGACTGGTGCACCGGGTCGGGGATGGCCCTGTCGATGATCGCGACGACCCCACCGCGCGGGCATTTCGCGGATGCGACCGCGGAACTCCTGGCGGACGGGACGTGGGAACTGTCGGTGGGGACGGCGGAGTTCGGCAACGGGACGACGACCGTCCACCATCAGATCGCGGCCCAGACCCTGTCCACGACGAGCGATCGGTTCCGGTTGCGGCAGTCCGACACCGACGTGACGAGGTACGACACGGGGGCGTTCGGGTCGGCCGGGTCCGTCGTCGCGGGCCGCGCGCTGCTCATCGCGTGTGAACGGGTGGCCGAGCAGGTCCGGGCGGTCGGGTGGCAACTGCTCGGGGTCGGCCCCTCCGGCGCGGTCCTGGACGGCACCGGGGTGCGGGCGGGAGATCGTGTCGTCGATCTTGCGGCGGTGTACGCCGAAACCGTCCAGCGCACGGGCCGAGGCCCCTTCGCGGACGGTGACGACGACGCCGCCCTTCGTTCCGTCGCCTTCAACGTGCAGGGTTTCCGCGTCGCGGTGAACACCGCGACGGGTGAGGTGCGACTACTGCGCTCGGTTCATGCGGTGGACGCGGGCACCGTGCTCAACCCCGTCCAATTGCGCGGCCAGGTCGAGGGCGGGGTCGCCCAGGCCATCGGGTCGGCGCTCTTCGAGGAGGTGAAGGTGCGCCCCGACGGGACGAGCCCCACCGTCTCGCTACGGGAGTATTATATCCCGCGGATCGGGGACCTCTGTGACACCGAGGTCCGCTACGCCGACACCTACGACGCGATCGGGCCGTTCGGCGCGAAATCCATGAGCGAGGCCCCCTACAACCCCGTCGCCCCCGCCCTCGCCAACGCGATCCGGGACGCGATCGGTGTCCGCCTGCACGACCTCCCCATGAGCGCTGACCGGATCTGGCGCGCCCTCCTCACCTGAGGTGTGCGACCGGGACCATGAACCGCGGTGGCGAAAAGTGCAGTGGGTTCAGCGCGATCCCCCGGCGAGCTTCTCCCATCCTCGGGAGAAGGACGGATGGAGGAACTCGTCGTCTCGTCGAGCGGTACGGCGCCGAGGACCGGTCCTTGCCCGGTGGCGAGGTCGGTGATGCTGAACCGGAGGCGTTTCTTGGTCCGACGCAGGACCAGGGCGTTCCTGCGAGAACAGACCGGCGATCTCGGGGTCGCGGGGTGGGTCGTGGCGGTCGCGGGGGAGCCAGGCTATGTCTTCCAGTCGGCTGTCCTGCACGTGCAGGATGCGGGGGCGGTGGAAGTCCAGCACCGCGAGGGTGTCGCCCACGGGTGACCAGGACAGCGACCCCATCATCCAGGTGGTGCCCACGGTCCGCACCGTCTCCAACGTCTGTGCGTCGAAGATGTGCAGGGTCTCGTACGTTGTATCCGCTAGCCACATCGCCACCGCCAGGTAGCGCCCGTCGGGGGACCACTGGAGCCTGTAATCCATGCTGTCGAAACGAAGGCTGCCGCCAGGGAAGGTCCGCTCGACTAGTAGTTGTTGGGGTCCGCGCATGATGGTAATCGTGGTGAACATCTTGCCGGGGGTCTGGTCGCTGACGCCGACAGCGACGAATTTATCGTCGGGGGACAGTGCGTAGTCGAGCTGCCGCTTGAGTTGTTGGGTAAAAGGTGTGGGGGTTTGCTCGTGCGGAGGCGATATCGACAACGATGAGACGGTGCAGCGGTTTGACGGCCTCGGCGGCATGGGCAGCTGCTTGTTGCCGACTTTCATCGAGAAGCTGCTGCCATCCGGTCAGGGCGGGTGGGGGTTCGTGGGGGGACGTCGTGTCGGTCCCGTGGGGTGGCTGAGAGTCCTCGACGGGTGCCGCCACGGTCGGGATGTTGGGAGTGGGCTCGGCTGCCAGACCGAGAATCGTACGTCCTGACGGGCTGAGGACGAGTTGCTGCGGTTGCTTGCCCGTGGTGGGGACTGTGAACTCCCAGGGTTGCACGCTGACACCGCCGTCACCGTGGCGAATGAGGTGGTAGGTGGATGCGGGTCGTTGGTTGTCGACGCTGGTGCGCAACCAGGCGAGGCCCAGCACACCGGCATGTTCCGAGGTCAGGGGGGTTGCCGTGTTCGAGGGAGACGGACTGGAGGGGATCCTGCGAGCCTCCACCGTCCTTGAGGGTGGCTTCTCCAGACCCAGGGCCACGGCAAGGTTGCGTTTCAGCAGGTCAGAAGCAGTGTGAGCGGTGCTCCGGGATTGCGCGCGTGATGGCGTAACCCGGCGGTGATGTTCAACCAACCGTCCAGGCGGAGCAGGCTGATCCCGGTGTTGCGCAGGGTGGCCATGACCTGCGGGCCGTTGCCGGTGCGGACCTGGGAGCGGTCCTCGTCGAAGGTCACATCGCGGACCCAGTGCACGCGGTTCTCGATGCTCCAGTGCGAGGTGACCCACCCCGCCAACACCGCCGGCGGCGCGGCCAGGTGGCTGGCGGAGGTGAGGATGTAGACGACCTCCACGCTCTTCTTCCTCTTCTTGGTGACGGTGCGTCGGATCTGGGCGATCTGGGTTGCACCGGGGAACTCGATCCACGCCGGCACGGTGGTGACCTTGATGGCGCGGGTCGCGCGGCGCCCGTGTCCGGTGTCGGTGGCTCGGTAGGCGGGGATCTTGGACCAGGGTAGTTTCGTGCACGCCCGGTAGAGGTTCGGGTGGTTCTTCTTGATGGTGAACACGTAGTCCCCGCCGCCTTCGACGATGAGGTTGGCGGTGTCGGTCTGGGTGGGGGCACCTCCCGGCGCGCTGGCGCTGGGGGAGGCAATGCGTCGACGGTGACGATGACCCCGGTCAGGTCGAAACTGGCGAGAAGTGTTCGGGCGGCTGGGATCTCGTTGGTCTTGGCGTCGACGGCGAGTTGCCCGAGCACGGTGGCGGTGGTGTGGTC
>JBPBQU010000253.1:0-4029 GCA_050955085.1 Janthinobacterium lividum
GTACGGGCCGGGCGCCCCGTCGAGCAGAGCCCGCGATGAAACCACGGAGGGCTTCCACCCACTCTGCGGCCATGATCGCGCGATCGAACTTCTCCGCGTGCTCTTGCGCGAGAGCCGCCTTCCGTCGCAGCGGGGCAGGGTCTCGCAGGTGGTTGCCGATGCAGGCGGCCAGCGCGTCGACGTCCTCGACGGTTACCAGGTCAGCGACGCGACCGCCGTCCACGGCGACCCGAACTCCCTCGGCGCAATCCGTGGCGATGATCGGCACCCCGAGGGCGACGGCCTCGAGCAGGGCCAACGGAAGGCCCTCATGCCGCGAGGGTAGACAGAACAGGTCAGCGGCGGCGACGGTGGGCAGCAACGCCTCAGCGGTGCCGACGCCCACGAAATCGACGCTCGCGCGTATCCCGAGATCCTCGGCCAGTTGCTTGAGCGCTGGCTCCTCCGGCCCGTCATTCATGATCAGGACGCGATGGGGGAGTTCCGTCACGAGGCGTGCGTGGGCTCGGAGCAGTAGGTCGTACCCCTTCTGCGGTGCGAGTCGTCCGGTGGCCACCACGACCGGGAGGCCAGGGCAAGCGGCGGTGATCAGGCTCCCCGGTTGCCGGGCCGCCGTCCGGATGGCCGCCAGGTCGATCCCGTTGCGGACCACCCTGGTGCGCTCGACCGGTAGGCCGTTTCGCACGAGAGGGGCCACCAGGGCCTCGGCGACGCACAGCGCACCGTCGGCGTGGCGGTGGGCCCATCGCGAGACCGCGTGCAGGCGAGGGGAGATCCACTCCTGCAGCGCCTCGTCGAGGTCGGCATGAACGGCGACGACGAAGGGGCGACGGGTCAGGCGCGCGGCCAGGTAGGCCGCCAGCATGCCGGGGCCGATCTCCGAGGCGGTGACCACGACGTCGGCCTCCCGGGCGCGGCGGAGCAGACGGGGCAACCCTCTGACCATTCCCTCGCGGATCCTGCCCGAACGCCCGGCAAGATACTCGACCCGCGTCCCGGCGGGTGGGCGCCGGCCCTCACCGCTCCCGCTGAGCACGACCAGCCGGGCACCCGCGGGACCCCACCGACGGGTCAGGTCCACCGTGATGCTGATCGCTCCGTTGTTGCTGAGCGCATCGGCGACGAAGAGAACCCGTGGAACGGTCGAGGTGCCGTTCCCCGGGGTTTCCGTCTGGGTCACAGTCTGGGTCACGCAGAGACTCCTTGAATCGACGTTCGGGCCCGGCCCACGGATGGTGACCGACCTGCACGACCCGCCCCCGGACGGGGCGTCCTCGGAAGGGTTCGGTGTCGTCGACGCACCGGGGCCGGCGTAGTTGTCACGTCCGGTCGTGAAACGCCTCGTCAGCCGAAGTAGGAGCGGACACCGTCGACGACCCGGTCGAGGGTCTCCTGCTCCATGTAGGGGTGCAGCGGGAGTGTGACGACCTCCTCGGCGGCCTGTTCGGTCACCGAGAGGTCTCCGCGCCGGTTCTTCTCGTAGAACGAATAACCATGGGCTCCGTAGTAGTGGATGCCCGTCGCGATACCCAGACCCGCCAGGTGTTTCATGAGTTCCGCACGAGAACCCCGCCGGACCCGTGTCACGTAGAGGTAGGGAGCTACCCCCTGCCAATCGGTGTCGAACAACTGCACTCCATCGACGTCCCTCAACGCCTGGTCGTAGATGCGGCAGTATTCCTGGCGGTTGGCGACGAACTCGTCGAGCAGGGGCATCTGCGCGAGGCCGATGGCCGAGGGCACGGAGCCGAGGTGGCAGCGGTACCCCTGGCGGACCACGTCGAAATCCCAGTTCCGTTGATTGCGGTATCTGGCGTCGGTGTCGGAGTTGATGCCGAGGTGACGTAGTTCGTGGAGGGTCTGGACGTCGGAGGCGTTCGGCGTCACCACCGCTCCACCCTCCAGCGTGGTGATCGTTTTCACCGGGCCGAAACTGAAGCAGGTGATGTCACCGAAGGATCCGACGGGTCGCCCCGAGCTCACGGATCCGAAGGCGTGGGCTGCGTCCTCGATGATCCGTAACCCGTGCTCGCGGGCGATCTCCATCAGTTCGTCGATGTGCGCCGGGATACCGATGTAGTCCACGACGAGGATTGCCTTGGTGCGTTCGGTGATGAGTTCGCGGACCTTCACCGGGTCCAGGGTGAGGAACGCGGCGTCGACGTCGCAGAAGACGATCTCGGCGCCGGTGCGGGAGATCGCCTGATGACCCGCGACATACGTGAACGACGGTGCGATGACCTCGTCGCCAGGTCCGAGGCCGATGAGCCGGGCGGCGATGTGCAGCGCCTCGGTGCACGAGTTCGTCGACACGACGCGTCTCTCGGTCAGACCGAGGCGACCTTCGATGGCTTCCTCGAACTGCTTGCTGAGCTTGCCCATGCCCAGCCACCCTGCGGTCAGCGCGTCCCTCGCCGCCTCCTGTATCTCGTCGCCGAGATAGGGGCGATACACCGGAATCTGCTTGTCCACCATCAGTCCTCACCGCGTGTCCACTCTGGGGCCCAGTCGGGCAGTCGCTACCAGCGGGCGAGGCCGTTGTCGGAGGCCTCTCAGGACTGAACCGTTCGGGTTCGCGCGGTTGCCGCCAACCACCCCCGGCCGCCTCGGCTTGCCCATCGCGGCCTCGCACCGCCGGTGACACGTCGTCAGCCCGTCTGCTGCCAGACGTTGTCTTCGAAGTCCACCAAGATCTCGATGATCGCACGCCACGTCGCTGCGCGTGGGTCTTTCACACGATCAGACCAACGCCGTGTCACCGTGAACTCGCTCCGAGAATGACCTACGACGACGAGGGGTCGTGGAGCGTGTGGGGGTGCTGATCGGCCGCCGCCTCACCAGGAGAGGGTCAGATAGTCCGCTCGCCGGTCGCGGAGCAGGGCGGTGGTGGCCCCCTCCCCACGGTCACCGCGCAGGGCGACCTCCCAGCGGGCGTTGAACGCCACGATCCACCCCGCCGCCGCGGCCGCTGCCTTCTGCTCCGACACGCTGAAGGGCAGTCCACGGGCGACCTCGTAGTCCTGCAGGAAGGCGACCACCTCCTCCGGCGTGGACAGACCCTCCCCGCTGGTCGAGCTCGACGCGAATCCGGCGGCCGAGAAACCCGCGATGACCGCTTCGGTGTCGGCCACCAACTCCCAGTCGTAACTTCCTGCCAGTTCCCCGTGCGCGACCACCACGTTGCCGGCGTACCAGTCGGCGTGGCCGACGACGACCTCCTGCCCGTGCCGGTGGGTCAGGAGTTGTCCACTGGCCTTTCGCGCGTAGGCGTCGAGCCACGCGTACCCCTGCGGGCAGGAGCGGAAATCGACGATCGGGTCGTGGGGCACAGGCCAGGGACCCCACTGGTAGCGACACCACGACGGCCCTGCCCCCGCCGGCTCGCGCAGGCCAGGATCCTGACGCAGGACACCGATGTGCCTGGCCAGCCCGACGGCCAGCAACCGGCGCACAGCAGCAAGGCGCGCGTCGGGGATCGCCTCACCCCTCACCAGGGTGTCGATGGTGAGGACGCGACCCCCGACCTCGTCCGGGCCGGACAGCGGCGCCGGGCACGGGAAACCGTCCCGCCGCAGCAGTGCCATTGCTGCCCTTGCGCTGTTCACGGCACGCAGGTCGACGGGCAACCGGTGGGTCTTGATGACCACTTCGCGTCCGTCGTCCAGCTCGACACCCCAGACCGCGTCGATGCGCCCCGCCCGAAAGATGATCGCGCGGATCGGTTGGCCGAGCCGGTCCGCGGTGTAGCGGTCGAACGACGCCAGCGCCCGCCCGGTGGACACGTCACCGAGGACGGCGCGTTCCGTATCCGTGAGCTCGGCAAGCGAATCCAGGTGTAGCGCTCGCGCCGCGTCGCTGGGGGAGGCCACCGCCGAACGCTGTCACACAGTTCGTCGGGGTGCAGCGATCACACCTGCAGATACGGCAGGACGAAGCGAGCGTAGAAATCGATCACCCGAGACTGGTCGCGTTGCCCGGAGTGCACCATCGGGGTCACCCCGGCGTCCAACAGCTGTTGGACGGCGCTGA
>JBPBQU010000254.1:0-3950 GCA_050955085.1 Janthinobacterium lividum
GTCGCTGCCCCGCTCCGGCGGCGAGGGGTGGACCTCGTTGAGGTGGTTGGTGTAGATCTCCCGCGCCGGGTTCGCCTGCTGGGTGTAGACGGTGTTGCGGAACGGGGACTCACCCGGTTCGTAGTGGGCAGGCAACGGACCGTCGACGACGCCACTGGGCGCGTACAACCACCCCTTGCCGTCGCTCTGCATGATGAACGGATCGTCGCCCGCGATCGCCGCGACACCCGTGGCGCCCTCCGGCGGGCGATACGACGGGGGTTTCTTCGCCTCGAAGTCGGGGACGTCGTCCCCGGTCCACGCTTTGGCGTCCTCGTCCCACCACACGAGCGCCTTGCGCTCGCTCCACGGCTTGCCGTCCGGGTCGGCCGACGCGCGGTTGTAGAGCACGCGGCGGTTCATGGGCCAAGCCCATCCCCACTCGTGGGCGTGCAGGGACTGCTCGCGACCAGGCTTGCGACGAGCCGCCTGGTTGACGTCATCCGCGTAGACGCCCGAGTAGATCCAGCAACCGCTGGCCGTCGAACCGTCCGCCTTCAGCGCCGTGTAGCCAGGGAGCAGTTCCCCCTTCGCGAGGTCGTACCCGTTGATCTCGCGCAGGACGTCCTCGGAGCTGGGTTCCTGCTTCTCCCCGTGCACGGGGTAGTCCCACGTCACGTCGAAGAGCAGCTGGTCACGGGGGTCCTGCGAACCCGCGAGCTTCTCCCGCATCCGTCGGCCCAGGTGGTAGAAGAACCAGAGTTCGCTGGTGCAGTCACCCGGCGCCTCGACGGCCTTCTCCCGCCACTGCAACAGCCGCTGGGTCTGGGTGAAGGTGCCTTCCTTCTCCACGTGCGAGGCGGCGGGCATGAAGAACACCTCGGTACGGCATTCCTCGGTGACGATCTCGCCGGTCTCGATCTCCGGCGCGTCCTTCCAGAACGTCGCGCTCTCGATCATCACGAGGTCGCGCACGACCATCCAGTCGAGGTTCGCCATCCCCAGCCGTTGGGCCCGCCCGTTGGCCGATCCCACGGCGGGATTCTGCCCGAGCAGGAAGTATCCGAAGATCTTCCCGCCCTCGATCATGTCCATGACCTGGCTGTACGTGCCGTGGTCACCGTCGATCTTGGGGAGGGAGTCGAAGAGGTAGTCGTTCTCCGCCGTTGCGGCGTCCCCGAAGTACGCCTTGAGCAGGCTGATGGCGTACGCGTCGGCGTTACCCCAGAAACCCTTCTGGTTCGCCCCCTTGATGGCACCGATGTACTTCTCCAGATCCGGGTGCCGGGTGGCGTGCGGCATCTGGAGGTAACCAGGAAGCAGGTTGTACAAGGTCGGGATGTCGGTGGATCCCTGGATGCTGGCGTGCCCACGCAGGGCCATGATCCCACCGCCCGGTCGACCCATGTTGCCCAGCAACAACTGCAGGATCGCGCCGGCGCGGATGTACTGCACGCCGGTGCCGCGCTGCGTCCACCCCACGCTGTAGACGAGCACGCCCGTCTTCTCGCGGCCCGAGTTCGAGATCCACGCCTCCGCGACCTCGTCGAAGAGGTCGGTGGGAATGCCGCAGACCTCCTGGACCATCTCGGGGGTGTAGCGAGCGAAGTGCCGCTTCATGACCTGCCATACGGTGCGCGGGTCCTGCAGCGTCGGATCACGCTGGATGCTCTGGTGGTCGATGGCGGCGCCGCCGGCTCCCAACGCGTGACCGGTCTCGCTGTCACTGGCCTCGTCGGTCTCCTGCTCCTCGTCCCCGCCCTGTTCACCACCGGCGTACTGCCAGGAGGAGGTGTCGTAGGAACGCGTCTCGGAGTTGAACCCGGAGAACAGCCCGTCGAGATCCTCGGTGTCCTGGAAGTCCTCACTGATGAGCCAGGAAGCGTTCGTGTAGGCCAGGACGTACTCGCGGAAATCGCGCTCCTGCGTCAGGACCCGGTTGATGATCGCACCGAGCAGGACGATGTCGGTGCCGCTGCGGATCGGGACGTAGGTGTCCGCGAGGGCACTGGTCCGGGTGAACCGGGGGTCGATGTGGATGACCTTGGTCCCCCGGGCCTTGGCCTCCATGACCCACTGAAACCCGACCGGATGGCACTCGGCCATGTTCGAGCCCTCGATGATGATGACGTCGGCGTTGCTCAGGTCTTGCAGGTCACCGGTGGCTCCACCGCGACCGAACGAGGCACCCAGACCGGGCACCGTCGCGGAGTGTCATATCCGGGCTTGGTTCTCCACCTGGATCGCGCCCATGGCGGTGAACAGTTTCTTGATGAGGTAGTTCTCCTCGTTGTCCAGCGTGGCTCCACCCAGGCTGGCGATCCCCATCGTGCGGTTGAGCTTGTTCCCGTCGTCGTCGGCGTCCTGCCAACCGCGACGACGCGCGTCGATGACCCGATCGGTGATCATGTCCATCGCGCTCTCGAGGTCCAGGTCGGTCCACTCGGTCGCGTAGGGCGCGCGGTACTTGATGGTCGTCATGCGCGAGTCGCCGTTGACGAGCTGCTCGCTCGCGGCACCCTTGGGGCAGAGGCGACCACGCGAGTGCGGGCTGTCCGGGTCTCCCTCGATCTGGACGACACGCTCGTTCTTCACGTACACCCGCTGACCGCACCCGACGGCGCAGTAGGGGCACACGGACTTCGCGACCCGGTCGGCCGTGACGGTACGCGGTGTCAGCGCCTTCGAGCGCTTCGACTGGGTCGCGGCACCACGCCCCAGGGGGTCGTCCCCCGTCAGCTGCCGGTAGACCGGCCAACCCTCGATGAACGTCTTCAGACCCATGAGGCACCCCCGTCAGCGCACAGAGCAAGGGACCTCTGTGATCGAGGTCGTGGCAGGAACCTACTTCACCTGCGCAGCGAGTGCCCAGATGAGGCGTCGGCGCGTCGAACTCCTACCCGAGGAGCTCTCCGGATGCGGACGCCCCGCGACGGCACCACGGTAGGTTTCGGCCACCGCCCGGTCCCGGGCGTTGGTGACCGTGACGACGGAAGGACGAACCGGTGGCAGTGCCCACGATCATGCTCAACGACGGCCGCGAGATCCCCCAGCTGGGGTTCGGGGTCTTCCAGATCGACCCCGCCGACACCGCCGAGGCCGTGAAGACGGCCCTCGATCTCGGTTACCGCCATATCGACACCGCCGAGATGTACGGCAACGAGAAAGAGGTCGGTCAGGGTGTCCGCGATGCCGGGATCGCCCGCGACGACGTCTGGATCACGAGCAAGCTCAACAACGGTTTCCACGAACCCGACGCGGCCCGGCGAGCCATCGACGACTCCCTCGCGGCCCTCGAGACCGACTACATCGACCTCTTCCTCATCCACTGGCCGCTACCGACGCTGTACGACGGCGACTACGTCTCGACGTGGAAGGTGCTGGAGGAAGCCCGCGCCGACGGTCGGCTGCGTTCGATCGGCGTCTCCAACTTCGAGGTGAACCACCTGCAGCGCCTCGCCGCGGAGGCCACCGTGGTGCCGACGGTGAACCAGATCGAGGTCCACCCCTACCTCACCAACGACGCCGTGCGTGATTACTGCGGGGAGCACCAGATCAAGGTGGAGGCCTGGTCGCCCATCGCCCAGGGCGCCGTTCTCGACGACGCCACCATCACCGAGATCGCGCAGCGCGTGGGCCGGACCCCCGCGCAGGTCGTGCTGCGCTGGCACGTCGAACGCGGTGACATCGTCTTTCCCAAGTCGGTCACCCCCGCCCGCATCGCGGAGAACTTCGCGCTCTTCGACTTCGAGCTCAGCGGGGAGGACATCGCGATGATCTCGGCGCTGGACAAGGGTGAGGCGGGCCGCACCGGCCCGCACCCCAGTTCCATGGACTACGTACCTGCCTGATCCCCGTCCGCGACGGGCGGCCCGATCCGTGACGAACGACCCCACCGCTCAGGACGACCCCACCGCTGGGTACGACCCCACCGCTGAGTACGACGTCGTCGTGGTCGGGGCCGGGCCCGC
>JBPBQU010000255.1:0-3948 GCA_050955085.1 Janthinobacterium lividum
GACGCGCCACGTCCAGAGGCGTCACCGGTGGGGGCTGCGACGTCGAACAGAGCCGACTCGTCGGAGGGGAAACCACCGTCGATCTTGTTGCGGCAGAGATAGTTGGCCCGCCCTTTGAGGAGCTCCCAGGTGGGCTCGCGATGCAGTACCGGAGCCAGGGCCCGCGCAAGACGCGGCAGGTCCCGCTCGACCACCTGAGCCTGCAAGGCAAGCGTCGCGGTGCTCACCACGACCGCGCGTTGGGCATGAACCGCGTGCGCCACCGAGGGGACGAGGTAGGCCATCGATTTGCCGGTTCCCGTCCCGGCCTGGACGAGCAGGTGCCGACGTGTGCGGATGGCGTCGGTCACGGCCTGTGCCATCCGTTCCTGGCCGGCGCGTCGCTCCCCGCCCAGCGCAGCGACGACCGCGTCGAGCAGCTCCGCAGCTTCCTGGCCCTCGACCTCGGTCCCCTGCTCGACCTTGGTCCCCTGTTCGACCCTGATCTCCTGATCCACCCCGGTCCCCTGTTCGACCACGACACCCTGCGCGAGCGCCGAGTCGAACTCTTCGACGTCGCTTCGACGGGTGTCCTCGGGGCGCGCTGCACTCACGGGGTCATCCTCCCCCGCACACACCCACGTCGGGTCCACCCTCCACAACGTGGCGCCACACCCGGCCCCCAGGCCGGGTGTGGACACCGCGTTACGCCGAACGACGCTTCAGCGGGTGGGAGACGTCCGGTACTGCTCGAGCTCGGCCGCGAGACGGGGACGGACCCGGGCCACCAGGCGCGTCCCCGCACCCGTGTGTTCCTCCTCCAGGACCTGCCCGGACACATGAACCCGATTGACGAGCTCACCCCGGTCGTAGGGCACGCAGACCTCCAGCTGCACATCCGGGACCGGCAGCAGCTGCGAGATCCGAGCGAGCAACTCCTCGATGCCGGCGCCGGTACGGGCCGAGACCGCGATCGAGTTCTTCTCCTTGCGAAGAAGTCGCTGCAGCACCTCGGGATCAGCCAGGTCAGCCTTGTTGATCGCGACGAGCTCGGGCACTTGCTGCGCGTCGACGTCGGCCAGAACCGAGCGCACAGCGGCGAGCTGCCCCTCGGGGTCGGGGTGCGAGCCATCGACGACGTGCAGGACGAGATCGGACCCGGCGACCTCCTCGAGCGTGGAGCGGAACGCCTCGATGAGCTGATGGGGCAGGGCACGTACGAACCCGACCGTGTCGGCGAGGGTGTAGGGCCGCCCTTCGGGCGTCTGCGCACGCCGGACCGTCGGGTCCAGGGTCGCGAACAGGGCGTCCTCGACGAGCACCCCTGCCCCGGTCAACCGGTTGAGCAGCGAGGACTTCCCCGCGTTGGTGTAACCCGCGATGGACACCGACGGCACGGCGCGCACCACGCGCAGCGAGCGCTTGGCGTCACGCGCCGTACCCATTCCGCGAATCTCGCGGCGCAGCTTGGCCATCCGGGTGCGGATGCG
Source organism: Janthinobacterium lividum (assembly GCA_050955085.1). Taxonomy (GTDB): domain Bacteria; phylum Actinomycetota; class Actinomycetes; order Actinomycetales; family Kineococcaceae; genus Kineococcus. The sequence continues at coordinate 1,470 of JBPBQU010000255.1, forward strand.
ACGGCGATCCAGTTCGATCTTCGTCTCACCGGGACCGCGGGAGCCGATCCCTGCGCCACCGGCGACCCGACCACCGGCCTGCCGGGACATGGATTCACCCCATCCGCGCAACCGCGGGAGGAGGTACTCGAGCTGCGCGAGCTCGACCTGCGCCTTGCCCTCCCGGCTCTTGGCGTGCTGAGCGAAGATATCCAGGATGACCGCGGTCCGGTCCACCACCTTCACCTTGACGATGTCCTCGAGACCGCGACGCTGTGAGGCGGAGAGCTCACCGTCGCAGATAACGGTGTCCGCCCCCTCCTCGGCGACGAGGTCAGCGAGCGCCGCAGCCTTACCGGCGCCGAGATAGGTGGCGGTGTCGGGGGCGGTACGCCGTTGCATGACCCCCGCGAGAACGTCGGAACCCGCGGTCGCAGCCAGCGCGGCAAGCTCCTGGAGGGACACCTCCGCCTCACCCTGACTGGAATCGGCACTCGACCAGACCCCTGCGAGCACGACGCGCTCGAGGCGGAGCTGGCGGTACTCGACCTCGGTGACGTCGGTGAGCTCGGTGGACAACCCCGCGGCGCGGCGCAGGGCACGGCGGTCGGCCAGATCGAGCTGGTCACCGTCGAACCCGCTCACCGGCGATGTCGGCCCGCCTGCGGCTCGCGACTCCTCCGGGGCGTCGTGGCCACGCAGGATCCGGGCCAGGGCCCGATCGAATTCCGCGTCGCGATCGGTGCTGTCGTCGGCCCCGGTGACGTCGTCGGTACCGGTCAGCAGCTCGTTCTGCGGATCCTGCGACGACGGGGTGTTCGGCGAGAGACGGTGGTTCATGAACCTCCTCGGTCGGCTGGTGGCTCCAGCATGACGTCCAACGTGCGTGCGGGCGACGCTATTTCGGGCAGACCCGGCCCGGCGCGCACGTCGCTATCCTGAAGCGGTGGTCCCGACCGATGCCGAGCAGTACCTCGAGCATTATTTCACCGCGCAACCGGCGACAGCCGACGAGCGGCGGGAGATCACCGTCACCCTTGCCGATCGGCGCGTGACGGTCAGCACCGCGCGCGGCGTGTTCAGCGGTGATCACGTCGACCAGGGCACCGCGGTGCTGCTGCCGCTCATTGCGGACGACCCGGGTGCCACCGGTGCCGTCCTCGACCTCGGCTGTGGTTGGGGACCGGTGGCGCTGAGCCTCGGTCTTCGGCAACCCGGCCGCGACGTCATCGCTGTCGATGTCAACGAGCGCGCCCTGGACCTGATGCGACGCAATGCTTCTCACCTGGACGTCAGAGTGCTGGCCCAGCTGCCGGACGGCGTCGACCCCGGGCTCGAATTCCAGCAGATCTGGTCCAACCCGCCCATCCGCGTCGGCAAAGCCGCCCTGCACGAGCTGCTGTTGCGTTGGTTGCCGCGACTTGCCCCCGGTGGCGTCGCCCATCTGGTGGTGCAGAAGAACCTGGGCGCGGACTCGCTGCACCAGTGGCTGGAGTCAGGGGTCCTGGCGCAGACGTCGACCGAGCGGGTTCTGACCTCGAAGGGGTTCCGTGTCCTGAGAGTGACCCGCCCGGCCTGAGGACGACGACGCTAGACGGGTACCGACGGGGTTAGCAGCGCCGGCGCGATCGAGCCACTGGCGACGAGGACGGCCGGACCGGAGAGCCACACGGTGCCCTCGAGGAGGCTGGAACCCGACGCGACCGTGACGACGAGCTGACCGCCCGGTACCTCGACACGCCAGACCGCGGGGGAACCCGACCCGGCCCAGGCCCGGACGGCGAGCGCCGCGGCGCACGCGCCCGTTCCGCATGAGCGGGTCTCGCCGGAACCGCGTTCGTGCACCCGCATGGCGATCTCCCCGATGTCGGCGATGTCGTCGCCGCTGACGTCGAAGGCCGTGAGGGGAACGACGAGCTCGACGTTGGTGCCCTGCGGTGGTGCGGGCCGCACCTGGGGAGCATTCGTGAGGTCAGCGGTCGCGAGCTCGGAGGTCCCGGCGAGCGCGACGACGGTGTGCGGGTTGCCGAGGTCGAGAGTCAACCCCGGCCGGGCGACCCCACCGAGACCCGTAACCGCCACCAGTGCGTCGGAACCAGCCCGCAGGGCGCGCTCACCCCCGACCACGGACCAGTGGCCCATGTCCGCGGTCCAGGTGCCCTCGGACTCACGGCGCAACCGCTTCACACCGGCCCTGGTCGCCACCGGGAACCACCGCCCGTCCCCGGCCTCGGGGGGCAGGAAACCCTCCTCGAGCAGGAACTGGGCGAAGACGCGAACACCGTTGCCACACATCTCGGCGATGGAGCCGTCGGCGTTGCGGTAGTCCATGAACCATTCGGCCTCGGCCGCGAGCGCAGCTCCCTCGGTGATCGCGGAGCTGCGGACGGCGCGTATGAGACCGTCCCCCCCGATCCCGGCCCGGCGATCGCACAATCGCGTGATGAGGTCGGCACCGGGTTCCCACGAGCCGTCGGGGTCGGCCACGAGGATGAAGTCG
>JBPBQU010000256.1:0-3936 GCA_050955085.1 Janthinobacterium lividum
CGCGATCTGGAGCAGGATCGCGGCGGGGCCACCCAGTACGGTCGCCCGTTCGGCCGTGACGCTCCAGAACGGCCCGCAGGCCGGGCCGATCCCGGTGTCACCAGCGCGGCCGGGCCCGGGCGGAGGGGGGAAGACGGCGCTCAACGGGAGGCGGGGCAGTGGGGGGCGGGGTAGTGGGGGGCGGGGCAGTGGCGTCACCGTCTCAGTTTCTCTCGACTCCGGCGACCCCGCGCATGCTCCCGGCGAGGAAACCCACGACGGGCGCCGACCCCGAGGGGAGTCGGCGCCCGTCCCGGGCGAGCGTCAGCGGGCGGTGCTCAGGCTCGGACGTCGCGCTCGTTGGGCACGGCGTGCGTCATGACCAGGCCGGTCACGTCGCGGGCGCCGTTCTTCCCCAGATTCGCCACCCGGGTGAGCTCGTCCTCGGTCAACGTCTGCGTCTGCAACGGTTCGAGGTGGCGCAGATCGTCGGCGCTGATACCGAGGCCGTCACCCACCCGCTGGCCGTACTCGTCGTCGGCCATGAACATGTGCCACACCATCCGTTCCTGGATGGGGCGGATGCACTGCGAGAGGGCGTCGACGAAGTTCGCGACGAGCTCGTCCTTCTCCCAGTTCTCGGAGAGCTGGAAGCGCTCACCGGCCTGCTGGTAGTCGTTGGTCACCGGGATGCGCTTGCGGGTGAGACGCCCGGAGATGACCGGACCCTGCTCGTCGTGCGTGGGGTAGGTGCCCTCGCGCAGTCCGCCGATGATCGACGGCTCGTAGTTCACGGTCGGGTTCTCCCCGAGGCCGTCGACGTAGTAGGCCATCTGCCCGTCGCGCTGGTTCGTGGCGACCCGGGCGTTCTTCGCCTGGTTCACCGGCAGCTGCAGGTAGTTCGGGCCGACGCGGTGACGCTGGGTGTCGGAGTAGGAGAACGTCCGGCCGACGAGCATCTTGTCGTCGGAGAAGTCCAGGCCGTCGACCAGTACGCCGGTACCGAAGGCGATCTGCTCGCTCTCGGCGAAGAAGTTCTCCGGCTTCCGGTTCAGGACCATCTTCCCGATCGGGGTGAGCGGGAACGCGTTCTCCGGCCACACCTTCGTGTCGTCGAGGGGGTCGAAGTCCAGCTCGGGGTGTTCCTCGTCGCTCATCGTCTGGACGAGCAGTTCCCATTCGGGATAGTCGCCCGCGTCGATCGCGGTGTAGAGGTCGCGGGTGTGCGGGCCGAGGTCCTGGGCCTGCACCGCCGCGGCGTCGGCCGCCGTCCAGCTCTTGACGCCCTGCTTGGGGTGCCAGTGGTACTTCACCAGCAGTGACTCACCTTCGGAGTTCACCCACTTGTAGGTGTTCACGCCGAAACCCTGCTGGGTGCGGTAGCTGGCCGGGATGCCGCGGGGGCTGAACACCAGGGTGAACATGTGCAGCGACTCGGGGGTCTGGCTGGCGAAGTCGAACACCCGGTTGGGCACCTGCCGGTCGAAGGAGACCGGGTCGGGCTTCTGGCTGTGGATGAAGTCCGGGAACTTGATCGCGTCCCGGATGAAGAAGATACCCAGGTTGTTGCCGACGAGGTCCCAGTTGCCGTCCTCGGTGTAGAACTTGACCGCGAAACCCCGCGGGTCGCGCAGTGCCTCGGAGGAGTCGCGGCCACCGGCGACGGTGGAGAAGCGGATCGCGAGGTCGGTACGCTTGCCCTTCTCCTGGAACAGTTTGGCGCGGGTCTTGGCGGCGATGGGCTCGGCCCCGAAGGAGCCGTAGGCCTCGAAGTACCCGAACGCGGTCGACCCGCGGGCGTGGACGACGCGCTCGGGAATCCGCTCGCGGTCGAAGTGGCTGATCTTCTCGAGGAACTGGTAGTTCTCCAGCGTGGCGGGGCCGCGTGCCCCCACTGTGCGCTGGTTCTGGTTGTCGTAGACCTGGTGACCCTGACGGTTGGTCAGGATGGGGCGTTCGTCCCCGGGGGTCGAGGGCTGGCTGGCGACGTCGGTCATGGCGCGTCCTCTCGGTGGTTCCGACCCTTGGGTCGGGCGCTGGTGGGTCGGATGCTGGTGGGTGGGTTGCTGGTGGGTGGGGTATCGGTGGAACGGGTGGGCCGGCAGTCCGGGCAGCGACCCCAGAACACGACTTCCGCCTCCTCGACGGTGAAGCCCGCGGAGTCGGAGGGGGTGAGGCAGGGAGCGGGGCCGAGCGCACAGTCGACGTCCACGGTGCGACCGCAGTCGCGGCAGACGAGGTGGTGGTGGTTGTCGCCCACCCGGGCCTCGTAGCGGGTGGGGTGCCCGGCGGGTTCGATGCGGCGGGCGAGGCCGACCCGGGTCAGGGCGTCGAGGCAGTCGTAGACGGCCTGGGTGGAGACCGACGGGAGTTCGACCCGGGCACGTTCAAGGACAAGGGTCACCGGGAGGTGCTCCGACGCCGCCGCGGCCGCGTCGAGCACGTCGAGGACCACCGCTCGAGGGCGGGTGGCGCGCAGACCACGCTCACGCAACCGGTGCCCGGCTGCGTCCGCGTCCGCGACAGGAGTGCTCACGGGACAGAGCCAACCAGCCAGTCTGGAACGAGTCAAGACAACCTCGCGCGTTCTTCGCGCCCCCGGTGGTGTTCATGGGGCCCGGGGTTTGCCGTGGCTCGTCGCGGGCCACCTCCTGCCGTCCAGACGCCGAGCGCAGCACGAGTCCCCAGGCTGCGCGAGGATCGGGCGGCTGCGCGAGGATCGACGTGATGTCCCCGTCGTCGCCCGCACCGCGCACCCCTCGACCGCTCGCCGTCTGGCGTGATGCCGTCGTGGGTTCTGATGATCACCCTGCGCTCCGCAGGGTCCTGCGGGTCCTGCGCCCGCTGCTGCGCTGGATCGGCATCCTGGCCGTCACCGCCGCCGGTGCGGGCCTCGGCTTCGCGCTGGCCCCCGGGACGAGCACCTACGTGGGGCCCCTGCAGACCGAGGTCCGCGTCCACCCGAGCCTCACGCCGGGGGTGGAGGTGGACCTGCCCCCTGTCGGCAAGGTCACCTTCGACACCCACCGCGCACCCCTGGCGGTGACCGCGAACATCGAATCAGTCGACCTCGACGCTGCCGGTCGGCTCATCCGCTCCCCGCAACAGTTGCTCGCACTCGAGCTCACGGTCACCGACACCATCCGGGCCGCGACCGTCCGGGCTGCCGTCTACAGCATCGGCTGTGGGCTCGGGGGGGCACTGCTGACGGGAGTCGTGGTCTACCGGGGCCGCAGGCGCGCCCTGCAGACCGGGGCGACCTGCCTCGTCCTGGTGCTGGCCACCGGCGGGGTCACGGCCGCCACCTTCGACCCGGCGGCACTGCAGCAACCGCGCTTCACGGGCTTGCTCTCCCGTGCGCCCTACGTCGTGTCCAGCACCCAGAACGCCCTCGACCGCCTCGAGAGCTACCGCAGCGGTCTGTCCGACATCGTCCGGAGCGTCAGCACCCTCTACGCGGTCAGCGCGAACCTGCCCGTCCTCAGCGACGGTGCGACGGGTTCGAGCGGGCTCGGTGAGGACGTCACCACGGTTCTGCACATCTCCGACCTGCACCTGAATCCGCTCGGCTTCGACCTCACGGACAACCTCATCAAGCAGTTCGGGGTACAGGCCGTGATCGACACCGGAGACATCACGACGTGGGGATCCGCCGTCGAGGCCAGCTACATCAACCGGGTCGGCTCGCTCGGCGTCCCATACGTCTTCGTCCGCGGTAACCACGATTCCCTCCAGACCCAGGATGCGGTAGCCGCTCAACAGGGTGCCGTCGTCCTCGACCGTGGTGCGACGGCCGACGTCGCCGGCCTGCGGATCGCGGGCACCGGCGACCCGGTCTTCACTCCGGCCGGTGAGGGGGCCAGGGCCACCGGTAGCGCCAGGGATGTGCAGGAGGCGGCGGGGGAGCAGCTGTCGCAGGCGGTGCAGACGTGGGACACGCAGCACACCGACGACCCC
>JBPBQU010000257.1:0-3908 GCA_050955085.1 Janthinobacterium lividum
GACGAGGCTCTGGAGGTCGACGGGCTCACCCGGGCCGATTCGGGAACCTACGGTCACGGCCCGGACGCGACCATCGGGGAACTGATCGACGCGGCGGCGGACCTGTCACGCGAACCGATGTTCGTCCACGGTGACGCGAAGAGCGTCGCCGACCAGGTCGAGGAGTGGGTCGAGGAGTTCGATCTCGACGGTTTCCTGCTGAAGAACTACGTGCACCCCGGGACTGTCGCCGACTTCGGCCGCTTCCTCGTGCCCGAGCTGCAACGTCGTGGCCGCTACCGCACCGAGTACGAGGGGTCGACCCTGCGGGAGCACTTCTTCGGTGCCGGGCACACGCAGTTGGCCGCCTCGCACCCCGGTGCCGCGTTCCGGCGGGCGGGCGCAGGGGCGTAGGGGCGGTCGGTGCGGGCCGTCGTCCGCGACGGTGTCGAACGTCAGGAAGGTTCGGGGGGCGGAGGCGTCGCGTAGAGCCCGTCGGCGTAGGCGGCGCCGTAGTAGCGCTGCAGGTCCGCCAGCGGCTCGTCAGGTCGTTCCAGGGTCTGGGCGATGTGGGGGCGGGAAGGGACCGCGTCCGGGGTCCAGGTCTCCGGTTGCCACAGCTGGGAGCGCAGGAAGGCTTTGGAGCAGTGGTGGAAGACCTCCTCGACGTCGAGGACGAGGGCCAGGAGGGGACGGTTCCCCTTGACCACCATCCGCTCGAAGAACGGCGCGTCGCTGACCAGGTGGGCGCGCCCGTTGATCCGCAGGGTGTCTCCGCGTCCGGGCAGGAAGGAGATCAACCCGACGTGGGGGTTGGCGAGGATGTTGTGGAAGCCGTCGACACGCCGGTTTCCGGGCCGCTCCGGGATGGCCAGCGTCGTGTCGTCGAGGGCGAGGATGAAGCCGGGCGGATCACCCTTGGGTGAGACGTCGCACCTGCCGTCGGCGTCAGAGGTGGCGATCAGGCAGAACGGTGACGCGGCCAACCATGTCCTGTCCAGTTCGTGCAGGCGGCTCCGCTCCTTCGCCAGGGCGGCGGGTACCGGCGCACCGACGATCCCCCGCAGTTCGGCCGGAGTCCGCACCACCGTCGTTCGAGGGTCCATTCCCGCAGTCTCCACCCCCAGCGCCGTGCTGAACGCTCCGGTGGTCCTCCGGACGCGGTTGCGGGGGGAACACCGGGCGGGGCCGGGGACTTGAGCAAGCCATGACCGAGAACACCATTTCCGCCACCGCATCGGGCTCCTTCCTGCTCGGCGGTGACCTGCCCGTCAACCGGCTGGGGTTCGGCACCATGCAGTTCCCCGGTGACGGCGTGTGGGGTGAGCCCGCCGACCGCGCGGCGACCGTGCGCGTGCTGCGCCGCGCCGTCGAACTGGGTGTCACCTTCTTCGACACCGCCGACTCCTACGGCCCCGCGGTCGCCGAGCCGCTGCTCAAGGAGGCCCTGCACCCCTACGCCGACGACATCGTCATCGCCACCAAGGCCGGGTTGACCCGTCAGGGTCCGGACCTCTGGACCCCGGTCGGGCGTCCCGCGTATCTGCGCCAGCAGGTCGAGATGAGCCTTCGACTGTTGGGCCTGGACCGGATCGACCTGTTCCAGCTGCACCGCATCGACCCCGACGTGCCGATCGCCGATCAGGTCGGTGAGCTCGCGGCCTTGCAGGACGAGGGCAAGATCCGCCACATCGGGTTGTCCGAGGTGAGTGTGGACCAGCTCGTCGAGGCGCAGAAGACGGCGACGATCGTCAGCGTCCAGAACCTCTACAACCTCGCGAAGCGCGACGCGGAACCCCTGCTCGAGCACGCCGAGGCGAACGGGATCGGGTTCATCCCGTGGTTCCCCCTGGCTACCGGCAAACTGGCCGGTTCGGGTGGCCCGCTCGACGCGATCTCCGCCGAGCACGGGGCCAGCCCCTCGCAGCTCGCGCTCGCGTGGCTGCTGCAACGCTCACCGGTGATGCTGCCGATCCCGGGGACCAAGAACCTCGGCCACCTCGAGGACAACGTGGCCGCCGCGGGCGTGACGTTGAGTTCCGACGAGGTCGACCGCCTCACCGCTGCCGTCTGAGGTTGGGAGTACCGCGCCACGGGGGTTCTGGCCCGGAACTCCCGTGGAGGTGGGTGCCGACGAAGTGCGCCCTGGGTCGTCCTTGACGCCCCTCGGGGTTTCCCCGTAGAACTCTCGGGTGACTTTCACCCTCGGCATCGTCGGCGCGGGCCAGTTTGCCGGCTCCTTCTCCAAGCTGTTCTCCCTCCACCCCGGGGTCGGTGACATCTTCGTCACCGACCTGCTCCCCGAACGCGCGACGGCGCTGGTGGAGAAGCAGGGTCTCGCGGGCACCTTCGCCTCCGTGGCGGAGGTCCTCGCCTCCGATGTGGATGCGGTGGCGATCTTCACCCAGCGCTGGACCCACGGGCCGCTCGTCGCCGCCGCCCTCGACGCGGGTAAGCATGTGTACTCGGCGGTGCCGATGGCGATCACGGTCGGGGAGATCGCCGCGATCATCGAGCGCGTCGAACGAAGCGGTCTCATCTACATGATGGGGGAGACGAGTTACTACAACCCGGCCACCGTCTACGTGCGTCGGCGTCTCGCCGAACTCGGCCAGGTGTTCTACGCCGAGGGTGACTACATCCACGACATGGACCTGGGGTTCTACGACGCGTACCGGTTCTCCGGCGGTGCGGGCTGGAAGTCCACCGCGAGTTACCCGCCCATGCTCTACCCGACGCACTCGATCGGTGGGGTGCTGGGCGCGTTGAGGACGCACGCGACGTCCGTCAGTTGTCTCGGCACCCCGGATCGCCGCGGTGACGGCGTGTTCGACCGGGAGGTGAGCATGTTCGACAACGACGTGTCGAACGCCACCGCATTGTTCGAGCTCGCAGGTGGCGGGTCCATGCGCACCAACGAGTTCCGTCGGGTGGGATACCCGTCGCACCTGAAGGAGTCCCGGTTCCGGTTCTTCGGCACCGAGGCGAGTTTCGAGCAGACGGTGAACACCAGTATCTGGCAGGACGCAACGGGTTTCACCGACGTGACGCAACTCCTCGAGGCGCGTCCGAGCCGGTCCGAGGACGACCCGTCGCTGGTCGAGGTCTCCCCGGCGTTACGAGCGGCGTTCGTGTCCGGTTCGGCCCCCGTGCACGACCGCAGCCGACTCCCGGGAACTTTCGCGGGGGCTCCGAACGGTCACGAGGGCAGCCACCACTTCCTCTGCGACGACTTCGTGCGTGCCGTGAGCACGCGGACGCGGCCACCCGTGAACGCGTGGGCCGCGGCCCGGTACACCCTCCCCGGGATCGTGGCGCACGAGTCGATGCGCCGTGGAGGGGAGCGGCTTCCCATTCCCGACCGCGGCGACGCACCCGCCTGATCCGCGGTGTCGAGCGGGGCGCGTCGTGCGGATGACGTCGTATCAGGGCAGGGCGAGAACCATGCCGACGGTGATGTGAGCGGGGTTGTCGCCGATCAGTCCACGGTTGGCGTTCCACACCGCGACGTAACCGCCCGCGACGCCGCTGTTCACGGCGATGCGGTACAGCGTCTCGCCCGGGGCGACGACGTGGGTGCGCCCGGTGGGAGCCGGTGCGAACTGGACGACCGGGGCCGGGGCGGGGGCCGCGACGGGAGCGGGCGTCGGGTGGAGCAGGGCCTGCTCCATGCCCACCGGGTCGGCAGCACCGTGCAGCCCCAGCCGGCGCGAGCAGGAGGGCCAGGCGCGCCAGCCCTGGCGCGCCAGGACGCGCTCGGCGATGACGATCTGCTGCTCGCGGGTCGCGAGGTCGGCGCGCGGGGCGAACTGACCCCCGCCGAGGTTCGTCCATGTGCGCGGGTTGAACTGCAGCCCGCCGTAGTAACCGTTGCCGGTGTTGATGTGCCAGTTGCCACCGGCCTCGCACTGGGCCAGGCGGTCCCACTC
>JBPBQU010000258.1:0-3845 GCA_050955085.1 Janthinobacterium lividum
GGTGTGGGCGCGCAGCGACGCCACGAACCGCTGCGCGATCCAACCCGTGCCCAGCACCCCCCAACGCAGGACGGGGACGGAGCGGGGGTCGGGTCGGCGGGGTCCCGGCAGTGTCACCGGGAACCTTGAGGTCGGGGAGCTGCCGGGGTGAGGCGTCACCCGGCAAGCCTAGAGACCTGCCCACCCCAGCCGACATCACCACGGGTTGTCCGCACCGCGCGCGGCAGGCAGGTTGATCTCGTGGCGCATCCGTACCGAATCCGTGACATCGCGACCCAGGCCGGGTTGTCGCAGGCCACGGTCGACCGCGTGCTCAACGCACGGGGCGGAGTACGCCCTAGTACCGTGCGCGAGGTCGAGCGGGCTATCGAGGACCTACGGCGACAGGAAACCCAGCTGACCCTCACGGGTCGCACGTTCCTGCTCGACGTCGTGATCGAGGCCCCGGACCGTTTCGCCACCGCCGTGCGCGAGGCGCTCGAACGGACCCTGCCGTCGTTGCGCCCGGCCGTGCTGCGCTCGCGTTTCCACCTGGGTGCCGAGTTCGGGGCGGGAGAACTCGTCACCATCCTCGACGAGATCGCCCATCGGGGTTCGCACGGGGTGCTGCTGAAGGCACCCGACGCACCGGAGGTCGTCGACGCGGTCGCCCGGTTACGGACGGCCCGGATCCCCGTCGTCACCCTGGTGACCGACCTGCCGACCAGCGCGCGGGTCGCCTACGTCGGCCTCGACAACCGGGCGGCGGGGGCCAGTGCGGGTTACCTGCTCGCGCGTTTCGTCGGCGAAGGCGCAACCGTACTCGTGGTGCGGGGGGGTTCGTCGTTTCGCGGTGAGGACGATCGTCAAACGGGGTTGCGCGACGTGCTCTCGATGGGGGAACTGCACAGCACCGAGCTTGTCTCCGACCTGCATGACGACGTCCTGCACGGTTTGGTCCGTGCTGCGCTGCAACGGGATCCCTCGATCTGCGCGGTCTACTCGCTCTACGCCGCGGGTGGCAACGGCGCCGTCGTGCGGGCCTTTGCGGACGAGGAACGGGTCTGCACCGCGTTCGTCGCGCACGACCTCGACGACGAGAACACCGAACTCCTGCGGCGGGGGGACCTGACCGTCGTTCTGCACCACGACCTCGACGTCGACGTCCGTCGCGCGTGCACCGCCGTCCTGCAGGCCCAGGGTGCACTCCCGGGTGCTGCGACGAGCTGGCCGTCCTCCGTCCAGGTCGTCACCCCGCACAACTTCCCCCTGCCCAACCCACGGTCCATCTCGTGGTCATGATCGGTGCGTTTCGAATCCTCGCTCGGAGCCGGGTGACAGGACGGCACCCGACGCGGGCGTCGCTGTGGTGGTCATCGCCCAGACGGACGCGACCGGGTGAGTGGGGGTTGCTCGGAACGAGCATCCGCAGCAGGGAATGCGCAACCGGTCACCCCGCAACGCCTGGCTCTGCTCGAACAGCCAGCGCTGACGAGCCGCCGAATGGACAGCTGATCCATCAACTATGACTATAGGTAGTCAAGGAATGGCAGCGTGTAACAGAAGAGGTACGAGATGGAGGCTCTGGGGATGTCCCGCTGGCCCTGGTCCGCCCGTCACCGGGCCGGAGACGACGTCCGCACCCGGCTGGTCCCCTGGGCCATCGCATCCCCGTTGCTCGTCGTGGGTGTCGTCGCGCTCGTCCTGCGCCTCCTCGATGGGCCTCCCACCCTGGTGACCCTGCTCGCGACGCTCATCGGCGGCATCGTCAGCGCCGGCCTGTTCCTCATCCTCGCGGCCCAGGCCGCCGAGCATCTGGACGACGAGGGCATCACCCGCCAGAACGCCCTCGACGCTGCGCTGCGCCAGGCGCTGCACGACCCGCTCACCGACCTCGGCAACCGGCAGCTGTTCTCCGACCGCCTCCAGCACGCGCTGGCCCGACGCGGTGCCCAGGCCTGCGCCGTCCTCTACCTCGACCTGGACGGGTTCAAGAAGGTCAATGACACCCACGGGCACGCAGTGGGTGACGTCGTGCTCATGGAAGTCGCCAACCGACTGCGCGCAGTGGTCCGCCCCGAGGACACCGTCGCCCGTTTCGGCGGCGACGAGTTCGCCATTCTCTGCGAGGACCTGGTGGACGAGCTCAGCGCCAGCCGCATCGCCGAACGCGTGGTGTCCTCGATCGCGGACCGACCCGTCGAGTTCGGCGACGGGCACCACCTCGACATCACCCCGAGCGTGGGCATCGCCCTCACCCGCGGTGAGGCCGACGCCTCGAAGCTGCTGCGTAGCGCCGATGCCGCGCTGTATCGGGCCAAGGAAGGCGGCAAGGCGCGTTCGGAACTCTTCGACGAACGCATGCAGGCTCAGGCCGTCGACACGTTGCAGACCGAGGACGACCTGGTGCAGGCGATCGAACAGGGACAGTTCCGACTGCACTACCAACCGATCATCGACCTGCGTGACGGTCATGTGCAGGGCCTGGAGGCCCTCATCCGCTGGCAGCACCCGCGTCGGGGGTTGCTGCACCCGCACGACTTCGTGCCGCTCGCAGAGCGCAGCGGGCTGATCATCGAGATCGGCAGGTGGGTCATCGCCGAGGCGTGGCGAACCCTCAGTCAGTGGTACGCCGAGAACGCCGATTGTCGCCTGACGATCGCCGTGAACGTCTCACCCCGACAGCTCGCCAACAACGAGCTCCTCGACGCTGTCGCCGCCGCTCAGCCCAGCGGTCCGGCCGCCGATGCGCTGCTCGTGGAGGTGAGCGAGGAACTCCTGGTCGCGGACGCGAACGCGGGATTCAGCACGTTGCACGCGTTGCGCATGATGGGGGTCCGGGTCGCCGTCGACGACTTCGGTCGCGGGGTCTCCTCCCTGGCCCACCTGCAGTCGATGCCCGTCGACCACGTCAAGGTCGACCGGCATTTCATCGCGGGTCTGGGCCGGCACCGCCAGGACGAGGCCGTCGTCGCCGGCATCATCGGAATGGCCAAGAACATGGGGGTCGGTGTCGTCGCCGAGGGGGTGGAGTCCGCCGATCAGCTTTCTGCTCTGCGCCGTCTCGGGTGCGACGCCGCGCAGGGTTTCCTGCTCGGTCACCCCAGTCCCGTGGTGGACGTCGAGCATGCCGTGCACCCGCAAACCGATGGTGGAGAACTGCGGGCCGTCCTGGACCTCGATCGCCTGGGTGGAGTTCCCCGGCCCGGTGCCGACGCCCGGGTCGGATAACGTCACCGGGTGCCGCGGATCGATCTCGACGACCTCGACGATCCGCGGTTCGCGGACCTGTTGCGCGACTACACCCAGCTCAAGGACGTGCAGTTACGAGCCCGTCGAGAACCCGCCGAGGGGTTGTTCCTCGCCGAGGGTGTCGAGGTCATCCGCCGCGCACTGGCCGCGGGACACGTCGCGCGCTCGTTCCTGCTCGCGCCCGCGCGGGCCGAGGAGCTCGTCGACGTCCTGCCGCATGACGTCCCGGTGCTCGTCGCCGCGGTGGACGCGTTCGCGTCGTTGACCGGGGTCGACCTGCACCGCGGCGCGATCGCGTCCCTGCACAGACCACGCCAACGCACGGTCGCGCAACTCGTGGCGGGTTTCGGGCCCGGCGCGCGCCGGGTCGTCGTCCTCGAGGACATCGTGGATCACACCAACCTCGGAGCGCTGTTCCGCTCCGCGGCGGCGTTCGGTGTGGACGGGGTCGTGGTGAGCCCGCGATGCGCGGACCCGCTCTACCGGCGCAGCGTGCGGGTCTCGATGGGCACCGTGCTGCACCTGCCCTGGGCCCGGGCCATCAGCTGGCCAGGGGAGATGGAGGTGCTGCGCAGCAACGGGTTCACCGTCGCTGCGCTCGCCCTGTCCGACGA
>JBPBQU010000259.1:0-3838 GCA_050955085.1 Janthinobacterium lividum
ACCAGGCCGCACCGAGGCCGAGCAGCGCGCGGCCCCCCGAGAGGACGTCGAGGGTCGCGAGGGTCTTCGCGAGCAGACCGGGGTGGCGGTACGTCACACCGGTGACGAGCAGACCCAGCTGCAGACGTTCGGTCTGCCCCGCCAGGAACCCGAGCGAGGTGTAGCCCTCCAGCATGGGGTCGGTGGCGGGTGCCATGTCCTGCATCTGGAACCAGTGGTCCATCAGGGTCAGCGTGGAGAACCCGGCCGCCTCGGCGGCCCGGGCGGTGGCGGCGAGGCCGGGGGCGATCCCGGCCGGGTCGCCGAAGGGGGTGAAGTCGGAGACGTGCAGAGCGATGTCCATGCGCTCATCTCACCAGGGACCGTCCGTCTCGGTGCGACCGGTGCCCGACCACCAGGGGGCTCGACGTCAGAGCTTCTCCACCGGGGCGTAGCGCAACAGCAGACGTTTCGTCCCCTCCGAGCGGAAGTCGACGTGCGCGACGGTCTTGTCACCCTCACCCTCGATCCGCACCACCGTGCCGAGGCCGAAGGAGTCGTGCGTGACCCGGTCCCCCGGGTTCAGCGCGATCACCGGGCGGTTCCCGGGCGAGCGGACCCCGGGTTTCTGCGAGATCCGCGAGGCCGCGGAGGGCGAGGCGACGTTCTGGTACGTCGACTCCCCACGGCGCCAGTTCACCAAGGTGGGCGGGACGTCGTCGAGGAAGCGGGACGCCGGATACTGCTGCGGCGCTCCCCAGGCGCTGCGCACGGCGGAACGGGACAGGTACAACCGCTCCCGGGCGCGGGTCAACCCCACGTAGGCCAACCGGCGTTCCTCGGCGAGCTGGTCGGGGTCACCGAGTGAGCGCAGGTGGGGGAAGGTGCCGTCCTCCATGCCCGTGAGGAACACGACCGGGAACTCCAGACCCTTCGCGGTGTGCAGGGTCATCAGGGTCACGACGCCCTCGTCCACTCCGCCCGCGGGGATCTGATCGGCGTCGGCGACGAGCGAGACGCGTTCCAGGAAGTCGGACAGGGTGCCCTCGGGCTGGTTCTCGCTGAACTCCTCCGCCACCGCCACGAGTTCGGAGAGATTCTCGACGCGGGACTCGTCCTGCGGATCGGCACTGGCGCGCAGCTCCGTGAGGTAACCCGTCTGCTCGAGGATCGCCTCGAGCACCGTGGCCGGGGACGCCCCCGACTCGGCCAGCGTGCGCAGGTCGTCGACGAGCTGGGCGAAACCCTTCACCGCTTTCAACGAGCGCGTCGCCAGCCCGATCGCCTCGTCGGCGCGCCACAGTGCCTCGTTGAAACTGATCCGTTCGCGTTCGGCGAGGACGAGCAGCGAGGCCTCGGCGCGCTCCCCGATCCCCCGCTTGGGCACGTTGAGCACCCGACGCATGTTGACGGTGTCGTCGGGGTTGTCGAGCAGCCGCAGGTAGGCGACGGCGTCCTTGATCTCACGGCGCTCGTAGAAGCGGGTGCCACCGACCACCTTGTAGGGCAGGCCGGTTCGGATGAACACCTCCTCCAGCGCCCGCGACTGGGCGTTGGTCCGGTAGAACACGGCCACGTCGCCGTAGGTGACGTCGGTGGTGTCGTGGAGGCGGTCGACCTCCTCGGCCACGAACGAGGCCTCGTCGTGCTCGTCGTCGGCCACGTAACCGACGATCTGCTCACCGTCCCCGGACGCCGTCCAGAGGTTCTTCGCCCGGCGGTCCTCGTTGATCTTGATGACCTCGTTGGCCGCGGACAGGATCGTCTGGGTGGAGCGGTAGTTCTGTTCCAGCAGCACGGTCTTCGCGTCCGGGTAATCCTTCTCGAACTCCACGATGTTGCGGATCGTCGCACCGCGGAACGCGTAGATGGACTGGTCGGCGTCCCCGACGACGGTGAGTTCCCCGCGCGGGACGACTCCGTCAGCGGGGCCGACGAGTTCTCTCACCAACACGTACTGGGCGTGGTTGGTGTCCTGGTACTCGTCGACCATGACGTGTCGGAACCGGCGACGGTAGTGCTCGGCCACGTCCGGGAACGCCTGCAGCAGGTGGACCGTCGACATGATGAGGTCGTCGAAGTCCATGGCGTTGGCCTGGCGCAACCGCTGCTGGTACGTCCGGTAGGCCTGCGCGAGGACCCGCTCGGTCTCGTTGCCGGTCTCGGAATGAGCCCGTTGGAAGTACGTCTCCTCGTCGACGAGTTCGTTCTTGAGGTTCGACACCATCGCCGCCATCGAGCGCGGTGCGTACTTCTTCGGGTCCAGATCCAACTCGCGCCCGACCATCGCCATGAGACGTTGGGAGTCGGCGGAGTCGTAGATCGAGAAGGACGTGCGCATGCCGAGGGTGGCGGCTTCGCGGCGCAGGATCCGCACGCACGCGGAGTGGAAGGTCGAGACCCACATGCTGCGCGCACCCATGCCGACGACCTCACCCGCGAGCGCCGCGACGCGTGCGCGCATCTCGGCGGCGGCCTTGTTCGTGAAGGTGATCGCGAGGATCTCCCCCGCCCGCGCACCGCGTTCCGCGAGGAGGTAGGCGATGCGGTGGGTGAGGACGCGCGTCTTGCCGGAACCGGCGCCCGCGACGATGAGCAGCGGGGAGCCGGCGTGGATCACGGCCTCGCGCTGGTGGGGGTTCAGCCCGACGAGCAGGCTCGCCGGGTCGAGGCCGCGACGGTGCGGGACCGCGGCCGAGGTCCGGGGGTCGTGTCCGCGCGCATCCGTGTCCCCGGCGCCCCGCACTGCCTGCGGGGACGGGGTCGAGGAGCCCAGTGGGAGGTCGTCGAAGAGTGTGCCCATCGTGGGTTCAAGGGTAGGCCTCCGCTCGGACAGGACCAGCACGTCGGGCCCCCGCAGGAAGGACCACCTTGGTCCTCAACAGACCACTTCGGTCCCTCTCGGTCTATGGTGGTCTGGTGCCCAGGTTGAGCAAGGAACAGATCGACGAGGAGATCCTCGAGGCCGCGGCCGCGCTCTTCGCGCGACATGGGTTCGAGCAGACGTCCATCCAGCGGATCGCCGACGCCGTCGGCTACTCCAAGACGGGCCTGCTGCACCGCTTCCCCACCAAGGAGGCATTGCAGGAGGCCACCGTCGCCCGTACCGCCGAACAGCTCGCCACGATCGTCACGGTCGTCGAGGGGTTGCCGCTCGGCGCGTCGCGTGACCTCGAGGTCGTGGAGCGGCTCGCGACCACCGCCCAGGCGCGGCCGGGGCTCGTCGCCTTCATGCTGTCCGTCCTGAGCGCCGACACCCCTTCCGCACTGGGCAAGGGGGTCGACGACATCGGCGAGGTGCTCTTCCGGGCGTTCGGCTCCCCTGCCGCGGACGACGTGGAACGTGCCGTCCGCATCACCACCGCTCTGGGCGGACTCGCCGTGACGTCGTTGGCCTGCCGCGACGTACCCCCCGGCCAGATACGACCACACCTGATCGCCGCCGCGTTCGACGCCCTCGGCCACGGCAATCCTGCGATTCACCCCACCCCTGCGATGGTCACGCCCCGCGGAACCGAGGAGAACTGACATGGCCACCTTCCTGCACCGCCTCGGTCTCGGCGCCTACCGCCACCGCGTGCCCGTCGTCCTCGTCTGGCTGCTGCTGCTCGTCCTCGCGGGCGTGGGTGCGGCCACGTTGTCCGGCAAGACCGTGAACACCTTCGACATCCCGGGCCAGGAATCCACCACGGCCATCCGCCTCATCGGCGAGGAGTTCGGCGACGGCGCGAACGGCGCCGGAGCCCAGGTCGTCCTGCAGGCCCCAGGCGAGGAGCAGATCACCTCCGCGGCCAACGCCGCGAAGCTCACCGCCGTCGTCACCGAACTGAAGGGCCTGCCCGGCGTCGCGAGCGCCACG
>JBPBQU010000260.1:0-3821 GCA_050955085.1 Janthinobacterium lividum
CACTCTCGTCCTGCGCTACGTCACCCGGCAGAAGCTGCACCAGCGTCGGGCGCGGGGCGAGGCCGGGCAGACGGTCGTCGCCGTGGGACACCGGGCGGCGGTCGCCGGCATGGCGCGTCAGCTGCACCGTGCCAGCTACCACGGCATGCGCATCGTCGGTGCGTGCGTGCCCGGTGGCCCCGGTACCCCCGCGGAGGACGCCGAGCTGCGTGAGCTGGGCATCCCGGTCATCGGCAGCCTCGACGACGTGCGTCACTCGGTCACGAGCGTGGACGCCGACGTCGTCGCGGTGACGGCCTGCCCCGAGCTCGACGGTCCAGGCCTTCGCCGCCTCGGTTGGGAGCTGGAGGCGACCCGTGCCGATCTCGTCGTGGCGCCTGCGCTGACCGAGGTCATCGGGCCGCGCATCGCGATCCGGCCGGTGTGCGGGCTGCCGTTGCTGCACGTCGAACGCCCCGAGCTCGAGGGCATCCGCCGCCTCGCCAAGACCACGGTCGATCGCACCGCGGCCACCCTGACGCTCCTCGTGCTCAGCCCCGTTCTGCTCGTCCTCGCGGTCATGATCAAGGTGGACAGCCGCGGCCCGGTGTTCTTCAAGCAGCAGCGCGTCGGCCGTGACGGGGAGACCTTCCCCATGTTCAAGTTCCGCTCGATGGTCACCGACGCCGAGCACCTGCTCATCGACCTGCGCGACTCGACCGACGGCAACGGTGTGCTGTTCAAGATGAAGGTGGACCCGCGCATCACCCGCATCGGTCGGGTCCTGCGCCGTTACTCCATCGACGAGCTCCCGCAGCTCATCAACGTCGTGCGCGGTGAGATGTCGCTCGTCGGCCCGCGTCCGCCACTGCAGAAGGAGGTGGACGAGTACGGCTCCGACATGCGGCGCCGACTGCTCGTCAAACCCGGTCTGACCGGTCTGTGGCAGATCAACGGTCGCTCCGACCTGGACTGGGACGAGTCGGTGCGCCTGGACGTCCGCTACGTCGAGAACTGGTCCTTCACCTTCGACTTCATGATCTTGTGGAAGACGGCCGGCGCGGTGCTCCGCGGTCGCGGGGCCTACTAGGCGCGGGTCTCAGTGGGTGCGTTCGAAGGGGGCGGCGACGCGACGCAACAGGGTCGCCAGGGCCTGCCGGTCCTGCGGTGCCAGCACCCCCAGCATGCGGTGCTCCGCGCGGACGAGATCGGCGAGCGCCGCGTCCACCACGGCTGTTCCCGAGCTCGTCAGGCGCACCCGGATGCCGCGCCCGTCGTCGGGATCCGGGCGGCGCTGGACCAGCCCCCGCGCTGCGAGTCGGTCCACCCGGTTGGTCATGGTGCCGCTCGTCACGAAGGTCTCGACGAGCAGTTGACCGGGGGAGAGTTCGTGCGGTGATCCGGCCCGGCGCAGCGCCGCGAGCACGTCGAACTCCCACGTCTCGAGTTCGTGGGCGCTGAACGCGTCCCGTCGCAGGCGGTCCAGGTGCCGGGCGAGGCGGGCCACCCGCGAGAGCACCTCGAGCGGGTCCACGTCGAGCTGCGGGGTCTCGCGTCGCCATGCTGCGACGATGAGGTCGACCTCGTCGGCGTTGACCTCGTCGGCGTCGACCTCGTCGGCCGGGCCCCCACGTTCGCTCGCCACGGTCGCGACCCTACGGGGTCACCCTGCTCGGACGCGCGCGCACCGACAGTGCGGGGTGGCGCTCGAGACCGGTCAGCCCGTTCCAGGCCAGGTTCACGAGGTGCGCCGCGACCTCCTCCTTGGCGGGTTCGCGGGTGTCCAGCCACCACTGGCCGGTCATCGCGACCATCCCCACGAGCATCTGGGCGTACATCGACGCCATCTGCGGGGCGAAACCCCGCGCCGCGAAGGCGTCGACCAGCAGGTACTCGACCTGACCGGCGATGTCGGAGATCAGACTGGCGAAGCTGCCGGTCGACTGGGCCACCGGGGAGTCACGCACCAGGATCCGGAACCCGTCGGTGGACCCCTCGATGTAGTCCAGCAGGGCGATGGTCGCCCGTTCCAGCAACGTACGAGGCGATCCGCGCCCGGAGAGCGAATGGGTGATCGCTCCGAGCAGGGAGGCGATCTCCCGGTCGACGACGACCGCGTAGAGACCTTCCTTCCCGCCGAAGTGCTCGTACACGACAGGCTTGGACACCTCCGCCTGAGCGGCGATCTCCTCCACCGTGGTGCCCTCGACACCCTTGGCCGCGAAGAGTGCGCGCCCGATGCCGATGAGCTGCTCACGCCGTTCGCTGCCGGTCATGCGCAGGCGAGGACTGCGCGGGGCCGGCGACGATGCCGACCGGTGGGCTGGCGTCTGCGCTGGTGACACGACCCCATCCTGCCGCGCGCGGAAGCGGTCGCCTGACCGGGTGAGGTGAGGTTCGTGGCGCGGAGCTGGCAGGATGGTCGAGGCCCTGCGGTTTCTTTCGCAGCAGGGCCGGCTGTCCCGGGTGGTGTAAAGGCAGCACGGCGGGTTTTGGTCCCGTCCAGTAGGGGTTCGAATCCTCTCCCGGGAGCGTGCTCGATGGTCCGCCGGTGACGCTCGACCCAGTTATCCTCGGGCTCGGAGGGGTAGCCGTCAGACCCGCTCTCAAGCCGATCTCGCCTCGAAGCCCGTGAGGAGCGCGTCCCGCGTGACCCCACCCACCCAGCCCGCTGCCGCCACCGTCCCCGCTGCCGTGACCGTCCCCGCTGCCGTGATCGTTCTGGCCGCCGGTGAGGGCACCCGGATGAAGTCGCGGTTGCCGAAGGTGCTGCACCTCCTCGGTGGTCGGCCCCTGCTGGTCCATGCGGTGTCCGCGGCCCGGGCGAGCGGCCCGGAGCATCTCGTCGTCGTCCTGCGCCACGAGGCCGAGCAGGTCGCCGGCATCGTGCGGGCCGCCGACGCCGGGGTCGTCGTGGCGCTGCAGGACGAGGTCCCCGGCACCGGGCGCGCCGTGCAGTGCGGCCTCGAGGCCCTGCCCGCCGACCTCACCGGGACGGTGCTCGTGACGTACGGCGACGTCCCGCTGCTCTCGGCGGCGACGCTGCGGCGACTCGTGCAGGTCCACCAGGACGCCGGTGACCCCCGCAACGGGGAGGGTGGTGGTGCTGAGGGCAACGCCATGACGATCCTCACCGCCGAGCTGGACGACCCCACCGGTTACGGCCGCATCCTGCGCGACGGCAGCGGGGTGTCCGCGATCGTCGAGCAGAAGGACGCCACCGAGGCGCAGCGCGCCGTGCGGGAGGTCAACTCGGGGGTCTACGCCTTCGACGCAGCCGCCCTGCGGTGGGCCCTGGGCGGTCTGGGGCGCGACAACGCCGCAGGCGAGGTGTACCTGACGGACGTGCTGGCGCTCCTGCGCGGTGCCGGGCGACGCGTCGAGGCACTCGCGGTCGAGGACCGCTGGGAGGTGCGCGGCGTCAACGACCGCCTCCAGCTCTCCGAGCTCGCCTCGACCGCCAACGAGCGCAGGCTGCGGCGCTGGATGCTGGCCGGGGTGACAATCCTTGACCCGCGTACCACCTGGATCGACGCCGACGTCGAGCTGTCCCCCGACGTGACCTTGCTGCCGGGGGTCCAGCTGCACGGGGCGACCCGCATCGCGGCCGGTGCTGTCGTCGGCCCCGATTCCACCCTCACCGACGTCGAGATCGGCGCCGACGCCGTCGTCGAACGCACCCACGGGCTGTCGGCCGTCATCGGTGAGGGCGCCCACGTCGGACCCTTCGCCTACCTGCGCCCGGGAACCCGACTGGGCGCCGAGGGCAAGATCGGCACGTTCGTCGAGACGAAGAACGCCGAGATCGGCCGGGGATCGAAGGTCCCGCACCTGTCCTACGT
>JBPBQU010000261.1:0-3681 GCA_050955085.1 Janthinobacterium lividum
CCGATCACCCTCACCGCTCATGAGGGGACCAACCTCCTCACTCACTGACTCCGAAACCCGCAATGCGACGCCTACGATCCCGCCATGACCCTCCTCGAGCCCGGCACCGCCGTGGCAACCCGCCTCCTCGGACTCAGCCACGACACGGTGCCCGAGGGCCAACGAGTGGAGGGCGCCCCCGCGACGGGGGCTCTGGAACTGGGGTCGGTGGGTGGACTCGACCTCGGGGTCTGGGAGATGACGGAGGGGGCGATGCGCGACGTCGAGACGGACGAGGTCTTCGTGGTCGTGGCTGGCCGGGCCAGCGTCGCCATCGACGGTTACGACGAGCCCCTGACGCTCGAACCCGGAGTGATCGCGCGGCTGCAGGAAGGCATGCGGACGGTCTGGACCGTGACAGAACCGCTACGCAAGGTCTACGTGTTGGGCCGTTGACTCGCCCCGCCACACTCCTGACACATGGACGAAACATTTCACGTCATCTGGGGGCCTAACGTCCATCACACGAGTGCGGTCGTCCGGGCCGCGCCATCCCGACGAGTCGTCTGGAGCCAGCCATGAGCGGCAGCGCAGCACGCCTTCACGCGATCGACGCCGTCATCGCCTACGAGGCACCCGCCCCCAGTTTCACCGCGACCGAGGCGCCCGGGGAGATCTTCGGGGAGAACGTCTTCACCAAGGCCGTCATGCAGAAGCGGCTCCCCAAGGTGATCTTCAAGTCGGTCATGGCGACCATCGAGAAGCAGATGCCCCTCGACCCGGCCATCGCCGATGCGGTCGCGTCCGCCATGAAGGACTGGGCCCTGGAGAAGGGCGCGACCCACTACGCGCACGTCTTCTACCCGCTGACCCACTCCACGGCCGAGAAGCACGACAGCTTCTTCGAGCCGGACGACGACGGTGGTTCCATCGCCGAATTCGCCGGGAAGACCCTCGTTCAGGGTGAGCCCGATGCGTCCAGCTTCCCCAACGGCGGGTTGCGCTCGACGTTCGAGGCGCGCGGTTACACGGGCTGGGACGTCACCAGCCCCGCCTACGTCCTCGAGAACGTCAACGGGAACACGCTGTGCATCCCGACGGTCTTCGTCTCGATGACCGGTGAGGCTCTGGACCACAAGACACCGTTGCTGCGCTCGCAGCAGGCCATGGCCACCCAGGCTGCCCGCGTCCTCAAGTTGTTCGGCCACGACGACCCGGGCACGATCGTCTCCTACGCTGGGCCCGAGCAGGAGTACTTCCTGATCGACCGGCACTTCTTCCTGTCGCGTCCCGACCTGTTGAACGCGGGCCGCACGCTGTTCGGCACCAAGCCGCCGAAGGGTCAGGAGTTCGACGACCACTACTTCGGCGCGATCCCCGACCGCGTCCTGGCCTTCATGCTCCACGCCGAGCGCGAGCTGTTCAAGGTCGGTATCCCCGCCAAGACCCGCCACAACGAGGTCGCCCCGGGACAGTTCGAGATCGCTCCCATGTTCGAGCGCAGCAACCTCGCGGCCGACCACCAGCAGCTGCTCATGGTGACCATGAAGCGCGTCGCCCGCGAGCACGGCATGGAGCTGCTGTTCCACGAGAAGCCGTTCGAAGGGGTCAACGGTTCCGGCAAGCACGTCAACTTCTCCTTCGGCTCCTCGACCGTCGGCAACCTGTTGCTCCCCGGTGACACCCCGCACGAGAACGCCCAGTTCCTCGTCTTCTGTGCGGCGATCATCCGCGCGGTGCACAAGTACGGCGGCCTGCTCCGCGCGTCCGTCGCGTCGGCGACGAACGACCACCGCCTAGGCGCCAACGAGGCACCGCCGGCGATCATCTCGATCTTCCTCGGCGAGCAGCTCGCTGACGTCTTCGACCAGGTCGCCAAGGGGGGCGCGACCTCGTCGAAGGAGAAGGGCACGATGCGGATCGGCGTCGACACCCTGCCGGTGTTGCCGACCGACCCGGGTGACCGCAACCGCACGAGCCCCTTCGCCTTCACCGGCAACCGGTTCGAGTTCCGTGCCCCCGGTTCGATGCAGTCGATCTCGTCACCCGTCTACACGATCAACACGATCGTCACCGAGGCGCTCGACTTCATCGCGACCTCACTCGAGGAGCGGGTGGCGGGGGGGGAGGTCTTCAACGAGGCCGTCCAGAAGGTGCTCGAGGGCATCATCACCGACCACGGCGCGGTCGTGTTCAACGGTGACGGTTACTCCGACGCATGGCAGACCGAGGCTGCGGCCCGTGGTCTGAAGAACCTGCGCACGACGATGGATGCACTGCCTGAACTCATCGCGCCCGAGGCCGTCGAACTCTTCAGCAAGTACGGCATCTTCTCCGAGCGCGAGATGCACTCGCGTTACGAGATCGCGGTGGAGCAGTACGAGCTGAGCATCGCCGTCGAGGCCAAGCTCACCGTCGAGGTGGCGGGGACCAGCATCCTGCCTGCCGCCATCCGCTACCAGACGCAGCTGGCCCAGAACGTCACGGCACTCAAGGCCGCCGGTGTCGAGGCGAACCCGTCCCTGCTCCAGGCGGTGTCGACGCCGATCACCGCGCTGCGCAAGGCCCTGGTAGAACTCAAGGCCGTGGCGTTCGATGAGGCCGACCGCACTCCGGTCGAGGCCGCCATGCACGCCAAGGAGGTCCTGCTGCCGGCCATGACCGCCGTCCGCGAGGCCGCCGACGAGCTCGAAACCCTGGTGGCTGACGACCTGTGGCCGCTTGCGACCTACCAGGAGATGCTCTTCATCCGCTGACCCCGGCACGCAGGAACGCCCGGCCAGATCCCTGGCCGGGCGTTTCTCGCATCCACCACCCGTTGGCCGAGCAACAACACGGGAGACGGTCAGCCCTTCACCACTCCCGAGAGCATCCCCGCAATGAATCGAGGTTGCAGGAACAGATAGGCCACGACGATCGGCGGCGCGACGATCGTCGCCGCAGCCGCCAGCAGCTGGGTCTGCGTCGCATGCTGGCCCCTGGAAGGGGGCCAGACCCCACGGTGCCATCCTCCATCCCTCGCCCGAGATCATCACCAGCGGCAGCAAGAACTCGTTCCAGGTCCACATCGCGACGAACAGGCCCATCGTCATGAGAGCAGGCCGCGCGTTGGGCACGAGAATCCGCCAGAGCAGCGCATGGTCTGTGGCACCGTCCATGCGAGCCGCTTCGACAACGCTGGAGGGGAAGCTGCGGAAAGAGTTCCTCATCCAGAACGTGCCGAATGCCAGAGACTGCGCGGTCTGTGGAAAGAGCAACGCCCAGTAGCTGTCGGTCAGTCCCCAACTCCGAAGGTCGTAGTAGAGCGGGATGATGAACGACTCCACCGGCAACATGAGCCCCAGCAGCAGGACGTAGAACAACACACTGCGACCGGGGAAGCGCAAGGTCGCGAAAGCGAACCCGGCAAGGGTGGACAACAATGCGGTCAGGGTGACGACCCCCACGACGACGAGCACACTGTTGACGATGTAGTGCGAGAAGTGTCCCGCCCGCCAGGCGGCGCCGAAGTTGGCGAACGAGATCCGCGACGGCAGCTCGAACCCGACCCGCAGTTCACCCACCGGTGTCACAGCCGAGAGCAGGACACTTAGCAGCGGTATGAGTGACACCAGAGCGAAGACCCCGAGCAAGACGTAGTTGACACTCGCTTCGGTACGGCTGATGCGCACGTCAGTCACCGTCCTTCGGCTGGATCCGCCC
>JBPBQU010000262.1:0-3634 GCA_050955085.1 Janthinobacterium lividum
GCTCCCACCAGGAGTGGGCCCAGCTCAGCCAACCGCGGCAGCGCGGCGAGCAGCGCCCAGTCGTGCTCGGCACGTTTCGCGAACCCCAGCCCCGGATCGAGGACGACGCGTTCGCGGGCGACGCCCGCGTCGAGGACGGTGGCGAGCCGGTCACCGATCTCCGCGACCACCTCGGTGACGACGTCGCCGTAGTCGGCCAGCGACGTCATGACGTCGGAGAACCCCCGCCAGTGCGAGAGCACGTAGACGCACCCCAGCTCGGCGACGGTCCGGCCCATCTGCGCATCGGCCGACCCACCGGAGACGTCGTTGACGACGCTCGCGCCCGCCCGGACGGCCTCGGCCGCGACCTCGGCCCGCATGGTGTCGACGCTGACGGGCACCCCACGCTCGACGAGTCCACGCACCACGGGTACCACCCGCCGCAGCTCCTCGGCCGCCTCGACCCGTACCGCTCCCGGCCGCGTCGACTCCCCCCCGACGTCGACGAGGTCGGCGCCGGCGTCACGCAGAGCGACCCCTCGCGTGATCGCCGACCCGTGGTCGAGGAACAACCCGCCGTCGGAGAAGGAGTCGGGGGTGACGTTCAGGACGCCCATGACGCGGGTGCGCCCGGGAATCAGCAACGGGTGCAACCCCGGCGCCGTTCTCACCGGTGCCCCGCGACGATGAGGCTCATGGCCTCCGCCCGGGTCGCGGCGTTGCGCAACGAACCCCGCACCGCCGAGGTGATCGTCTTGGCCCCCGGTTTGCGGACCCCGCGATAGGTCATGCAGGAGTGCTCGCACTCCACGACGACGATGACGCCCCTGGGGGTGAGGTTCTCCACCAGCGCGTCCGCCACCTGCGTCGTGAGCCGTTCCTGCAACTGAGGGCGGCGGGCGAAGACGTCGACGAGGCGGGCGAGCTTGGACAGACCGGTCACCCGACCGTGCTCACCGGGGATGTACCCGACGTGCGCCACCCCGTGGAAGGGCAGCAGGTGGTGTTCGCAGGTGGACTGCACCTCGATGTCCTTCACCAGGACCAGCTCGTCGTGCTCGAGGCCGAAGTCCGTCGCCAGCACCTCCGCGGGGTCCTGACGCAGGCCCTCGAACAACTCCTGGGACGAGCGGGCCACCCGGTCCGGCGTCTCGCGCAGCCCCTCGCGGTCCGGGTCCTCACCGATGGCGAGGAGGAACTCCCGGACCGCGGCCGCTGCGCGCGGCGCGTCGAACTGCTGAGCACCGGAGCCATGGGTGCTGGACCCGGGCATCCCTGGGGCGCTCACGACTTCTCGTTGGTCCCGTTCTGGTCGGTCCCGTTCTGGCTGGTCCCGTTCTGGCTGGTCCCGTTCGCGATGCTCCCGTTCGGGTTCGCCCCGCTCGCGTGCGACCCGTTCGGGAACCCGTTGACGGGTGCCGAGAAGCCGTTGTGCAACGCGCGCTCCTTCGGCCCGATGACCGGCGGGATGTCGGAGACGTGCCGGCGTTCGCTGGAGAGCCATACCGGGCGTTGCGGACGCTTCACCACGGGGGAGAAGATCTCCGCGAGCTCGGCCTGGTTCAGCGTCTCCTTGTCGAGCAGCGCGACGACCAGGGCGTCGAGGACGGGACGATGTTCGACGAGGACCTCCCAGGCCTCGTCGTGCGCGGCCTCGATGAGGCGACGCACCTCCTCGTCGACGATCCCGGCGACCCCCTCGGAGTACCCGCGCTCGTGGCCCATGTCGCGGCCGAGGAAGACCTCGCCCTGACCGGTGCCGAGTTTGATGGCCCCGACCCGCTCGCTCATGCCGTATTCGGTGACCATCTTGCGGGCCATCCCGGTGGCCTTCTCGATGTCGTTGCTCGCCCCTGTCGTCGGGTCGTGGAAGACGAGCTCCTCCGCGACGCGACCGCCGAGCGCATAGGCGAGCTGGTCGAGGATCTCGTTGCGCGAGGTGGAGTACTTGTCCTCCGTCGGCAACACCATCGTGTAACCCAGTGCGCGACCGCGGGGAAGGATGGTCACCTTGGTCACCGGGTCGGTGTTGGCCAGCGCCGCAGCCACCAGTGCGTGACCGCCCTCGTGGTAGGCGGTGACCTTGAGCTCCTTCTCGTTCATCCGACGGGTGCGCTTCTGCGGTCCGGCCATCACCCGGTCGATCGCCTCGTCCAACGCCGCGTTGTCGATCACGGTGGCGTTGGCCCGCGCGGTCAGCAGTGCCGCCTCGTTGAGGACGTTCGCCAGGTCGGCACCCGAGAAACCGGGGGTGCGACGCGCGACGGTGAGCAGATCGACGTCGGTGGACAGCGGCTTGCCCTTGCCGTGCACCTTGAGGATCTGGTGGCGACCCTCCATGTCGGGGGCCTCCACCGCGATCTGGCGGTCGAAGCGGCCCGGGCGCAGCAGCGCCGGGTCGAGGATGTCGGGACGGTTCGTCGCCGCGATGAGGATGACGTTGGTCTTGACGTCGAACCCGTCCATCTCGACGAGCAGCTGGTTCAGGGTCTGCTCGCGCTCGTCGTGCCCACCGCCCAGACCGGCCCCACGATGGCGACCCACGGCGTCGATCTCGTCCACGAAGATGATCGCCGGAGCGTTCGTCTTCGCCTGCTCGAAGAGGTCGCGGACCCGGCTCGCACCGACACCGACGAACATCTCGACGAAGTCCGACCCGGAGATCGAGTAGAACGGCACACCCGCCTCACCGGCGACGGCCCGGGCCAGCAGGGTCTTGCCCGTGCCGGGGGGGCCGTAGAGCAGGACACCCTTGGGGATCTTCGCCCCGACGGCCTGGAACTTCGCCGGCTCAGCCAGGAACTCCTTGATCTCGTAGAGCTCCTCGACGGCCTCGTCGGCCCCGGCGACGTCGGCGAAGGTCGTCTTGGGGGTGTCCTTGGACATCATCTTGGCCTTGGACTTGCCGAAGTTCATGACCCGGTTGCCGCCGCCCTGCATCTGGCTCATGAGGAACCAGAAGAGGACCAGCAGGAGCAGGAGCGGACCGACCGTGAACAGCAGCGACTGGAGGATGCCCGTGCGCGGGACCTCGTCGCTCACCTCGGCCACGTCGGCGTCCTCGAGGGCTCGGATGACCTCGCCACCACGCTGCGCGATGTAGTAGGAACGGACTGCGCTCGCGCCCTCGACCGTCTCACCCTTCTTCAGGGTGAGGTCGATGCGCTGAGCGCCATCGGTCACCGTCGCCTTGGCGACCTTCCCCTCCTGGACCAGCGAGAGGGCCTTGCTGGTGGAGACCTCGGCCGTGCCGCTGGACGCGAAGAACGATGCGCCGATGGCGACGACCGCGATGGCCACCACGATCCACAGCCAGGGGCCGCGGACGATGCGCTTGACTTGGTTGGGCATCAGTGGAGGGGTCGCCCCCTTGTCCCTCCTGCTCGTTCTCAGTGACTCTCGACGGTACACCGGGTCACCGAAGCACCCCCGTCACCCGTTCACTGTCCGAACGGGTGGGCGGGCGGCACTGTTCCGCCTGCAGGCTGTCACTCCGCTCTCAGCGCAACCCCCGTCGACCGCGGCGACCACGGCGGCGCCGATCCAGTGACCACGGCGGCGCCGATCCGGTGACCGCAGCGGCGCCGACCCAGGGCGCTCCGCTCAGCTGTAGACGTGCGGGGCCAGCGTCGCGACGCAGTCGAGGTTGCGG
>JBPBQU010000263.1:0-3569 GCA_050955085.1 Janthinobacterium lividum
TCCGCCGTCGCCTCGGCCCGTCGGGCGAGGACCTCGTCCATCGGGCGGGCACCGATCCAGTCCCGCGCCGCGAACTGCGCCGCCAACCGGAGGTCGTCCACGGGAGAGGCGGAGACCGTCAGGAACTCCGTCGGGTCCACCGTCCGGAACCGCAACGCGACCGAGAACCGGACGCCCGGTACGTCCGCCGCCGCCGCCTCCTGGCTGGTCAGCAGGACGACGTGCTCGCGTACGTCCACGACGCGGACCGAGCGCCGGGAAGGACGGCCGGGCAGGCGGTGCCGACCGGGTGGCAGGACGGTGGTGACGAGACCGTCGATCTCGACGACGGCCCGGGTCCCCTGGGTGACGACGACGTACGACATGGCGATGGTCCCCCTAGCGCTCGAAGCCCGGATCGCTGCCGGACCTCGTCGACTCCGGTGACGGACGCCACTTCCTGGAACAGCCGCGACGGGGACCACCACCGGAAACCGGTGGTCCACTGGTCGTTGCCGGCAGACCCGTACCCGGCATCGCCGGGCACGGCAGGAGGTGACGGCCGTCGAAGAGGAGTACGACCTGGTGAGGCGCGTATCTGGACAGTTGCCCTCCGCCGGATATGCGGGAACCGGTCCGGCGACGCCGGTGGTCCGCTGACGGGGACACGAGAAGAATGCCTGAGGCCGGGAACGAGCGCCCCCGGTTATCCACAGGGGCCGGCCCAGGGCAGAACTCGAGGCGGGGCAGACCTCGACGCGTCACCGGGTCAGCGGTGGCGGGCCACCTCGTAGAGCGCGATGCCGGCGGCCACTCCGGCGTTGAGGGACTCCACAGGCCCAGCCATCGGGATGCTGACGACCTGATCGCACGTCTCGCGCACCAGTCTGGACAGCCCGGCACCCTCCGCACCCACGACGACCACCAGCGGGCCGTCCGCCAGCTGGAGCTCGGGCAGGGCGACGTCACCCTCGGCGTCGAGGCCGACGACGAAGAGACCTGCAGCCTGGTACTCCTCCAGCGCACGACGGAGGTTCGTGGCGCGGGCGACGGGGATGCGTGCCGCGGCGCCGGCCGACGTCTTCCACGCCGACGCGGTCATCCCAGCGGCGCGACGCTCCGGGACGAGAACCCCGTGACCGCCGAAGGCCGCGACGGACCGCACGACCGCGCCGAGGTTGCGGGGGTCGGTCACCCCGTCGAGGGCCACGATCAGCGGCGGTAGACCAGAGTTCGCCGCGCGCTCGAGCAGGTCGCTCGGGTGCAGATAGTCGTAGGGCGGGACAGACGCCGCGACGCCCTGGTGGACGGCGCCCTCGGTGAACCGGTCGAGGTCCTGCCGCGACGCCTCGAGCAACGGGATGCCCTTGTTCCCGGCCGCGGCCAGGATCTCCTTGACACGTTCGTCGGACTCGATGCGCGAGGCGACGTAGATACCCGTGATGGGCAGCTCGGCACGGATCGCCTCGACGATGGAGTTGCGGCCGGCGATCCACTCGGTCTCACCGGTCTTCTTCGTCGTGCGCCGCGCAGGTGGTCGCGACCCCGAACCCGTCGGGCGGGCGTTGGACGTCGCCGCGCGGTGAGCGGCCTTGTTCGCCGCCTTCGCCGCGGGGTGGTGCGGACGGTCCGTCGCCTTGGGCGTCGGGCCCCTGCCCTCCAGCGAGCGGCGGTTCTTTCCTCCCGTCCCCGCCGTGGGGCCCTTCTTCCCCTTGTTGATCGCGCCACGTCGTTGCGAATTACCAGCCATCACTGCTCACCCTCCAGCATCCACCGGGCTCCGGTGGGCGTGTCCTCGATCATGATGCCCGCGTCCTTGAGGGAGTCGCGCACCGCATCGGCGGTGGCGAAATCGCGTGCGGCGCGGGCGGTCGCACGATCCTCGAGCTGAGCGCGGACCAGCACGTCGAGTGCCGTCCGCGCGGTGTCCCCACCCCTGGCCTGAGAGGCCCAGGGTTCGCTGAACGGGTCCAGACCGAGAACTCCCAACCCGGCGCGCACCTGCTGGTAGGCGATGCGTTGTGCCTGCTCGTCCCCGGTATCCAGAGCGGAGTTCCCGGCGCGGACCCCGTCGTGGAGGACGGCGAGCGCCGCGGGGGTGCCCAGATCGTCGTCCATCGCCGCCGCGAACTCCGGCGAGACGTCACCCGGGACGACACCCAACCGTTGCGCAGCGCGCCGGACGAAACCCTCCAACCGGGAGTACGCCACTTCCGCCTCCACGAGGGAGTTATCGGAGAAGTCCAGGTGGCTGCGGTAGTGCCCCGCCACGAGGTAGTAACGCAACACCACGGCGCGGTGGGATTCCAGCAGGTGCGGGATCCCCAGGACGTTGCCCACCGACTTGCTCATCTTCTCGCCGGACATCGTCACGAAGTAGTTGTGCATCCAGTAGCGCGCGAACCCGCCACCCGCCGCCCTCGACTGGGCCTGTTCGTTCTCGTGGTGGGGGAAGCGCAGGTCGAGGCCCCCGCCGTGGATGTCGAAGCGCGGACCGAGGTAGCGACCCGCCATGGCGGAGCACTCCAGATGCCACCCGGGGCGACCGCGTCCCCACGGGGTGTCCCACGAGGCGCTGGCGGGCTCACCGGTCTTGGCGCCCTTCCAGAGCGCGAAGTCGCGGGGGTCCCGCTTGCCGCGCGGATCGGCGTCGGCGGCGGACTCCATGTCGTCGAGCTTCTGGTGGGTGAGGCTGCCGTACTCCGGCCAGGACCGGACGTCGAAGTAGACGTCACCGGAGGCGTCCGGGGCGGGGTAGGCGTGCCCGGCGTCCACGAGCCGGGCGATGAGCTCGACCATCTCGGGTATGTGGCCGGTCGCTCGTGGCTCGACCGTCGTCGGCAACACCCCGAGGGCGTCGTAGGCCGCGGAGAACTCGCGCTCGAAGCGGTAGGCGTGGGCCCACCACTCGGCCCCCTCATGGGCGGCCTTGGCCAGGATCTTGTCGTCGATGTCGGTGACGTTGCGCACCATCGTGACCTCGTACCCGCTGCGCGACAACCAGCGGCGCAGGACGTCGAAGACGACCTGGGAGCGGACGTGGCCGAGGTGCGGGGACCCCTGGGGTGTCGCCCCGCAGACGTAGATGCCGACGTGACCGGGGACGAGCGGCGCGAACTCGCGCACCGCGCCGACGGCGCTGTCGTGCAGGTGCAGGGTCACACCTTCAAGGCTACCGGCGCCGCGAGGTGTCGGATCCCGTCGTTAGGGTCGACCACATGGCCTGGACCGTTCCCGCAGTGATCTCCCGCGCCAAGGGCGCCCCCGTCGAGACCGTGGACATCGTCGTACCCGAACCCGTCGCGGGTGAGGTCGTCGTCGACGTCGCCGCCTGCGGGGTCTGCCACACCGACCTGCACTACCGCGAGGGAGGCATCAACGACGACTACCCCTTCCTCCTCGGTCACGAGGCGGCCGGCACCGTCTCCGCGATCGGCGACGGCGTCACGAACGTCGCCGTCGGGGACACCGTCGTCCTGAACTGGCGCGCGGTCTGCGGTGAGTGCCGCGCGTGCCGACGGGGCCGCCCGCAGTACTGCTTCGCCACCCGCAACGCCTCGCAGCCGATGACCCTCACCGACGGCACCCCC
>JBPBQU010000264.1:0-3528 GCA_050955085.1 Janthinobacterium lividum
TTGTCACCGCAACCGCTGAACCGGTCGTCACCGCCACCGCTGAACCGGTTGTCACCGCAACCGCTGAACCGGTCGTCACCGCAACCGCTGAACCGGTCGTCACCGCAACCGCTGCGCCGGTCGCCACCATTGCACCGGTCACCGCCGCAACCGCTGCGCCGGTCGCCTCCACCACCGCCATCCCCACCACCCGCATCACTGGTACCGGCAGTAAGTGCGTGGACGCGAACGCCGCCTCAACTGTGAAGGGTGCGGCGGTCCAACTCTTCACGTGCAACACAACCACCACCCAGCAGTGGAACGTCGCCAGCGACGGCACGATCAAAACCCTCGGTAAGTGCCTGAGCGCCTCCGGCACAGCGGACGGCGCCAAGGTTCAGCTGTCCGACTGCAACGGAACCAAGGCGCAGAAGTGGACTCTCAACTCAGCCCGCGACCTGGTCAACCTCAACTCCGGCAAGTGCCTGACCACTTCGGGCGGCAGTTCGGTCAGTGGAACCAAACTCCAGACCTGGAAGTGCCTCGGCTACGCCAACCAGAAGTGGGCGCTCGCCAGCTGACCCGAACGTGGATCAGCTGAACTGCACCACCTGAACTCCTGCAGAGGACGAACAGGGATCATCGCCCAGGGGCGCCGGGAACCACCCGGCGCCCCATCGGCGTTTCGGCGGTCGGAAGTCATCCGCGGGCTGAACCGGCCACCGCTCAGCGTCGAACCCCGAGATGCTCGGCGCCGGTTGGCTTCTCAAGATCCGCCGCAGCCATACCAAGCCCGGATTGGTTCACCCGCCGGCGTCCTCGTACTGGCGCCAGGCCGCCCGGGCCAGCAAGAATGCAGCGGCCTGATCCGGCACCATGAGGTCAAGGCCCGTGCATTCCTTGATGCGCCGCAGGCGGTTCAACACGGTGTTGCGGTGGCAGAAGGACCGTTCGGCCGTCGCCGCGATCGAACCCGTCGCCGCGAAGACGTCGACGGTTTCCAGCAACCGATCGCGCTCCGGCGGACTCAGCACCAGCAGTTCGTGCAGGACGTCGCGGGCCACGTCCTCCCGCAGCCCGCCGAGCCCCGTGGCGGCCACCGCCAGCGCGGCATCGGCCAACCGGACGGGGGCCCGCGCGGACACCCCGAGCGTCGCGGCCACCTGCTCCGCGACCCGGACGGCCCGCGGAACCCGCACCAGACCCCGGGCCAACGGGCCGACCCCGCAGGGCACCGACATGAGGGCCGGCGGGACGACGTGCCGCCCCGCCACCCCGCTCGCCACCGGCCCCAGCTCCACCGACCCCGACCCCGACCCCACCGACCGCGACTCCACCAACCGCGACTCCACCGGCCAGGTGCCCCGAGCGCGATGGGCCAGCACGACGCTCCCGCCGTGCCACTCGTACACCCGCAACCCCCCCGGGCGGTGCACCACGGCGGCCACCGCCTCCCGACCCTGCACCGGCACGAAGGCGACGAAGAGGTCGTCCCCCCGCCCCGCCCCGAGCACCGCCGCCGCCCGCGCGAGCAACTCGTCGTCCTCACCATCGGAGTCGAGGAAGGCCTCGACGATCCGTCGCCGGTCGCGGTCGCGTTCGTACGACAACGACGTGGCGGATTCGTGGAATCCGATCTGGACATCGGCGGAGTGCTCCTCGACGGCCTGCCACAACTGGACGGGGAGGGTGACCGCACCCGCGAGGGCCTCCGGGGTGAGCCGTTGGGCGAGCTCCTCCCAGACGATCCGGAAATGCAGACGAGTACCCGTGGTGACGGCCGTGAGCGGCACCTCGAGCACCGCCCGGCTGCGTCCGATGTCGCGGGAGAGCTCCACGAAGCGGTCGGGGACGGGTAGGTCGACGAGACGCCGCAGGACGCGCTCGTAGGTGCTGATCCCGTCGGAGAGCAGCTGCGGGCGGGAAACCGCGCCGTCTGAGTACGGCACGATCTGGACGAGCTGGTCGAGGAAACCCTCCGCCAGGCGGTCCACGTCGCCGAGCAGCTCGAGCAGCACCGACCGGACGGCCGCAGTTTCGGCGACGTTTCCGGCCTTGTGCACGTGCACACCCTAGCGAGGCGAACCTGCACCCAGAGGTCCTTGTCGCCGACCCCCACCACGCAGCATCGTCATGAGCCTGTCGAACGACGAGGAGCCCTCGATGACGACGTTGCGCATCGCGCTGGTCCAGGCCACCTGGACCGGTGACAAGGAAAGCATGATCAAGGCCCATGAGGAATACGCCCGCCAGGCTGCCGACGCCGGCGCGCAGATCGTGTGCTTCCAGGAGTTGTTCTACGGTCCCTACTTCGGGATCACCCAGGACGCGAAGTACTACGAGTACGCCGAGTCCGTTCCCGGACCCACGGTCACCCGGTTCCAGGCTCTCGCCGCCGAACTCGGAATCGTCATGGTGCTACCGGTCTACGAGGAGGACCAGCCGGGTGTCCTCTACAACACGGCAGCGGTCGTGGACGCGGACGGCAAATACCTCGGCAAGTACCGCAAGCACCACATCCCCCAGGTCGAGAAGTTCTGGGAGAAGTTCTACTTCCGCCCCGGCAACCTCGGTTACCCGGTGTTCGATACCTCGGTGGGAAAGATCGGCGTCTACATCTGCTACGACCGGCACTTCCCCGAGGGGTGGCGTGCCCTCGGTCTGGCGGGAGCCGAGATCGTGTTCAACCCCAACGCGTCCAAGCCGGGGTTGTCCAACCGGTTGTGGGAACTGGAACAACCCACGGCGGCCGCCGCGAACGGGTACTTCGTCGCCGTCCCGAACCGCGTCGGCGCCGAGACGAACGAGTTCGGTGACGACGCGGTGGCCTTCTACGGCACGAGCTACGTGGTGGACCCGCAGGGCAATTTCGTGGGTGCCAAGGCCAGCTCGGACACCGCGGAGCTGCTGATCCGCGACCTGGACATGGACCTCATCCGTACCGCCCGTACGAACTGGCAGTTCTACCGCGACCGGCGGCCCGACTCCTACGTCGACCTGGTGCGGCCCTGATGGCCAGGACCCTCATCCACGGCGGGACCCTCGTCTCCCCCACCGGGGCGATCCCCACCGACGTCCTCGTCGACGGGGAGGTCGTCGTCGCCCTGCTCGCACCCGGCACGGGTGACGAGTTCACCCTCGATCACCGCATCGACGCCAGCGGCACCTACGTCCTGCCCGGTGGCGTCGACGTGCACACCCACATGGAGATGCCCTTCGGCGGGACGGAGGCCTCCGACACGTTCGAGACCGGAACCCGCGCCGCGGCCTGGGGCGGGACGACGACCATCGTGGATTTCGTCGTGCAACGCACAGGTGAGGTCGTCGAGCGCTCGCTGGAGACCTGGCACGCCAAGGCCGCCGGGAACTGCGCGATCGACTACGGGTTCCACATGATCCTCGGTGGCGTGGATGAGAACTCGCTGCGGGCGATGGACTCCCTCGTCGCCCACGAGGGCGTCAGCAGTTTCAAGCTGTTCATGGCCTACCCGGGTGTCTTCTACTCCGACGACGGCCAGATCCTGCGGGCGATGCAGCGGGCCACCGACA